>NZ_PQHY01000112.1:0-17569 GCF_003385175.1 Amycolatopsis ruanii | reverse complement strand
TGGGGGGGTGGTGCGGGTGAGGCTGGGGGCGGGTGGGGGGGGCGGTGCGGCGGCGGTGTGCCGGGGGCCGGGGGCGGCTGGGCGGGGCTGCGCGGCGGGGTGGGCGGGGTCCGTCTGTGGGGGCTGGGCGGGAGCTGGGTGCCGGTGCGGCCGCGGCTCAGGTCGCTCGGTGGGCGGGGGCAGTGGCCGGTGCCCGGGCGTTGCGGCCGTCGTGGAGTCGGCGGGGCGAGGGCCGGTTCAGCGGCGGAGAGCCGGACGCTTGGCCGGGGGTGGTTCGACGGCGCTTCGCGCCGGGTGGTGGCTGAGCCGGCGCCGGGTGCGAGACCGGCTCAGCGGCGGTGAGCCAGATGCTGGCCGGGGGTGGCCTGGTGCGCTTCGCGCCGGGTGGTGGCTGGGCCGCTCTGTGGGGGCTGGGTCGGAGCAGCGGCGTCCGGGCGGCGGACCGCGCTGGCGGGCGGCCCAGGTGGCGGGTGCGGGTGCGGCTCAGGTGGGGTGGCGGAGGCCGGTTCGGCGGCGGTGAGCCCGGACGCCGGGGGTGGCCCGGCGGCGCTTCGCGCCGTGCGGCGGCTGGGGACTGGGCCGGAGCCGAGCGGGAACGGCTCAGCTCGTTCGGCGGGCCGGGGTGATCCCCGCCAGCAGGCGCCGCGTCCGGGCCGGGGCCCACTCCGGCAACTCGGCGAGGATGTCGCCCAGGGACTCGGCCTTCAGGCTCTCCCGCCAGGCCTCGTGGGCGCTCGCCATCTTCGCCGCCAGGATGCACGTGTCGCGGCAGTTTTCCGGCGCCAGGGCGCCCCGGCCCTGCTGCCGGATCTCCCGGCACTCGTACGGCGCGGACGCCCCGTCGACCGCCTCGACGATCTCCAGCAGTGTGATCTCCGCCGCGGGCCGGGCCAGCCGGAAGCCACCGCGGGGGCCGGTCGTCGCGGTCAGCACGCCGGCCCGGACCAGCGCCTTCAGCTGCTTCGCGAGGTAGGGCGCCGGCAGGTCGAAGTACTCCGCGAGCTGCGCCGTCGAGGCGGTGCGGCCCGGTTCGAGCTGCGCCAGCGTCGTCGCGCAGTGCAGGACCCACTCCGTGCTCGATGGCAGCTTCACGCGACCAGTGTATCTCCGATATTGTGGACCCATTAAGTCCACAAAAGGAGAGAGCATGCGCATCGCAGTCGCCGGGGCCACCGGCAACATCGGGAGCCGCACCGTCGCCGTCCTCGAGCGGGACGGGCACGAGGTCGTCCGGATCAGCCGTGCCACCGGCGTCGACATCGCCACCGGCGTGGGCCTGGACGAGGCGCTGACCGGCGTCGGCGCGGTCGTCGACGCCCTGAGCGCGCCGCCGATGGACAGAGACGAAACCGTGGCGTACTTCGGCGGCACCACCCGGAACCTGCTGGCCGCCGAGGAACGCGCCGGGGTGCGGCACCACGTGCTGCTGTCGATCCTGAACGTCGACCGGGTCGAGGGCAACGCGCACTACGCCGGCAAGCGCGAGCAGGAACGGCTCGTGGCCGAGGGGCCGGTGCCGTGGTCGATCGTCCGCGCCGCGCAGTTCCACGACTTCGCCGAGATGGTCGCCGGCTGGGGCGAGCGCGACGGCGTCGTGACGATCGCGCCGCTGCTGGTCCAGCCGGTCGCCCCGGACGACGTCGCTGCCGTGCTCGCCGAGATCGCCGCCGCCGAACCCCGCACCGACCGGCTCGACCTCGCCGGCCCCGAGCCGCAGGACCTCGTCGACATGGCGCGCCGCACCTACGAGGCCCGCGGCCGGTCGGCGACGTTCGCGCCGACCTGGTCCGGGCTGTTCGGCCCGGAGATGGCCGGCGAGGTGATGCTCGCCGGTGACGGCGCCCGCCTCGCACCCACCACGTTCGACGAGTGGCTCGCCGAGCAGCGGCGATGAGCTTCCACTGAATGGAAGTCATGCTGGCCTCGGGCCCGGCCCGACCGCATCCTGGGTGCCGGAACAGCGAAGTTTGGAGGTCGCAGTGACGCGCACACAGGTCGGGATCATCGGCGCCGGGCCGGCAGGTCTGCTGTTGTCGTACCTGCTGCACGCCGAGGGTGTCGACGCCGTGGTCCTCGAGACGCGCAGCCGCGCCTACGTGGAGAAGCGGGTGCGCGCCGGGGTCTGCGAGCACCCGACGGTCGAGCTGCTGCGGGAGATCGGCGTCGGCACGCGGATGGACGCCGAAGGCCTGCCGCACCACGGGTTCTCGCTGCGGTTCGACGGTCAGGACCACCGCATCGCGCTCACCGAGCTGACCGGCAAGTCGATCACCGTGTACGGGCAGCAGGAGATCGTCAAGGACCTGATCGCCGCGCACGAGGCCAAGGGCTACCCGATCCACTTCGAGGTCACCGACGTCGAGCTGCACGACGTGGACACCGAAAACCCGCGCGTCACCTACCGCGACGCCGACGGGGTGGCGCGAACGCTGGAGTGCGACGCGATCGCCGGCTGCGACGGCTTCCACGGCGTCAGCCGCCCGACGATCCCCGCGGACCGGATCACGACGTTCGACCGCGAATACCCGTTCGCGTGGCTGGGCGTGCTGGCGCAGACCCCACCCTCGCACGAGGAGCTGATCTACGCCCACCACGAACGCGGGTTCGCGCTGCACAGCATGCGCTCGCCGGAGATCACGCGGCTCTACCTGCAGGTGCCCAGCGACGAGAAGATCGAGAACTGGTCCGACGACCGCATTTGGTCCGAACTGGACGTCCGGCTCACCACGAACGCGCACGACTTCGTGCTGCGCGAGGGGCCGATCCTGGACAAGGGCATCACGCCGATGCGCAGCTTCGTCACCGAACCCATGCAGTACGGCCGGCTGTTCCTCGCCGGAGACGCCGCGCACATCGTCCCGCCGACCGGCGCCAAGGGCATGAACCTGGCGGTCGCGGACGTCCGCGTGCTGTCCCGTGCGCTGGTGGAGTTGTTGCAGCACAAGCGCGGCGAGCTGGCGGAGTCCTATTCGGACATCTGTCTGCGGCGCGTGTGGCGGGCCGAGCACTTCTCCTGGTACATGACCTCGATGCTGCACGTGGACCCGGCGGCGGACGACTTCGGCCGGCGGCTGCAGCTGTCGCAGCTGCGGTACACGGCGTCCTCCCGCGCCGCGGCGACGAGCATCGCGGAGAACTACGTGGGGCTGCCGTTCGCCTGAAGCCGAATCGTCAACCCTGGGTTGACGTCGCCACGATCGTCAACCTAGGGTTGACGTATGACCAGTTCAGTTCGACTCGACGATTTGATCGAGGCCATCAAGCGGCAGCACCCGGACTCCGATCCCCTCCAGCAGCTCTCCGACGCGGTGCTGCTCGGTGAGCACCTCGGCGACGTCGCCGACCACCTGATCGGCCACTTCGTCGACCAGGCGCGGCGAAGCGGCGCGTCGTGGACGGAGATCGGTGCCAGCATGGGGGTTTCCAAGCAGGCGGCGCAGAAGCGGTTCGTGCCCAAGGAGTTCGACGGCACCGGCCAGGAAGCCTTCACCCGCTTCACCGAACGCGCCCGCCGGGTGATGGTGAACGCCGAGAAGGTCGCCCGCGGCGCGGGCAACGAGCAGATCGAGACCGCGCACATCCTGATCGGCGTGGTCGGCGAGCGGGACGGCCTCGCGGCGAAGGCGTTGGAGAACCTCGGCGTGACGCCGGAAACGGTGGGCGAGCGGGTCAACGCGACCCTGCCGCCGCCCGTGGACGAGCTGCCCACGCACATCCCGTTCAGCCCCGCCGGCCGCAAGGTCATCCAGCTGACCGTGCGGGAAGCCTTGCGGCTGGGGCACAACTACGTCGGCACCGAGCACATCCTGCTCGCCCTGCTCGACCAGGCCGAGGGGCCGGCCTACGACGTGCTCACCGAACTCGGCGTCGCCAAGGGCGCCGTCGAGGAGGAGATCCGCAACATGCTCCGGGCCGTGTACCCGGACGCGTGACGGGCGCCGCGCGGACGCCCGTCACGCGGCGATCAAGCCCCGGCCTCGGGGCGGCCGTCCTCGGCCCAGCGGGTGTGGAACGAGCCCTCCCGGTCGACCCGGCGGTAGGTGTGCGCGCCGAAGAAGTCGCGCTGCCCCTGCACCAGGGCGGCCGGGAGCCGCTCGGCGCGCAGGCCGTCGTAGTAGGCCAGCGCGGTCGAGAAGCCCGGCGTCGGGATGCCCAGCCGCACCGCGGTGGAGATTACCGACCGCCACGCGTCCTGCGCGTCCTCCACGGCCTTGCGGAAGTCGCCCGCGGTGAGCAGCGTCGGCAGGCCCGGCTCGGCGGCGTAGGCGGCCCGGATGTCGTCCAGGAACTTCGCCCGGATGATGCAGCCGCCGCGCCAGATCGCGGCCAGCGCGCCGAGGTCGATGTCCCAGCCGTACTCCGCGCCACCGGCCTGGATCTGGTTGAAGCCCTGCGCGTAGGCGACGATCTTCGACGCGTACAGCGCGCGCTCGACGTCATCGGCGAAGGTCTCCGCCGCCGCGCCGGTCAGCGGGGCGCGCGTCGGGCCGGGCAGGCCGCGGCTGGCCGCGCGCAGGTCCGCGCTGCCGGACAGGGACCGCGCGAACACCGCCTCCGCGATGCCGCTGATCGGCACGCCGAGGTCCAGGCCGATCTGCACGGTCCAGCGGCCGGTGCCCTTCTGCTCGGCCTGGTCGGTCACGATGTCCACGAACGGCTTGCCGGTCGCGGCGTCGGTGTGCGCCAGCACCTCGGCGGTGATCTCGATCAGGTACGAGTCGAGCCGCCCGGTGTTCCAGGTGCGGAACACCTCCGCGATCTGCCCCGGCTCGTACCCGAGCGCGCCGCGCAGCAGGTCGAACGACTCCGCGATCAGCTGCATGTCGGAGTACTCGATGCCGTTGTGCACCATCTTCACGAAGTGACCGGCGCCGTCCGGGCCGATGTGGGTGCAGCACGGGTCGCCGTCGACCTTGGCCGAGATGCTCTCGAACAGCGGCCCGAGCGACTCGTACGACTCCTTCGACCCGCCGGGCATGATGCTCGGCCCGTGCAGCGCGCCCTCCTCGCCGCCGGAGACGCCGGTGCCGACGAAGTGCAGCCCGCGCTCGCGCAGCGCGGCCTCGCGGCGCCGGGTGTCGGCGAAGTGCGCGTTGCCCGCGTCGACGATCACGTCGCCCTCTTCCAGCAGCGGCGCGAACTCCTCGATGACGGCGTCCGTCGGGGCGCCGGCCTTGACCATGATCACCAGCTTGCGCGGCCGCTCGAGCGCGTCCACGAACTCCTGCGCGGAGTAGGTGGGGATGAATTCGCCTTCGTCGCCGAACTGCTCCACCAGGTCGCGAGTGCGCTGTTCCGAGCGGTTGTGCAGGGCGACGGTGTGCCCGTGCCGCGCCAGGTTGCGCGCCAGGTTCCGGCCCATGACGGCCAGGCCCGTGACGCCGATGCTCGCCTTCTTGCTCATGCGCAGCCTTCCCTCTCGAAGCTCTCTCCGCACCCTAGCGCGACGCCTGTTCCCGCAGGTGAACGCGTGAGTAACTAGCGTTGGGCCGCGTTTCCTGCCAAACTCCATCCAGTCATTGCCGCGCTACGGTGCGGCATGGAGTACGGTCGTGGGTTCCACTACCAGGGATGAGGCGGGACGAGGTGCCGTGGAGCGGGTGAGGGCGCGGAACTAGGCAATGGCGAGCACCGTTACTTCCCGTCGCAAGCAACTCGGCAACGAGCTCCGGCACGCGCGGCTGGCCGCGAAGATGACCCAGCAGCAGGTCGCCGAGGTCCTCGGCTGCCCCCAGGGCAAGGTCAACAAGATCGAATCCGGCGCGGTGGGCGTCAAGCTCGGTGACGTGCGCACGATGCTGGAGGCGTTCGGCGTCAACGGTGACGAGTCGGAGGCGCTGATGAGCCTGGCACGCGCGGCGGCGGGGCAGCGGGGTGCGTGGTCCGGCTACCGGTCCGTGGTGCCGCACTGGTTCCGCACGTTCACCGACCTCGAACCGGCCGCCGTGGAGATCATGACCTGGCACGGCGAGCGCATCCCCGGACCGCTGCAGTCCGAGCACTACATGCTCAAGCAGTTCACCGAGTTCGGCGCCACCGACGTGACGTCGCTGGTGCGCAACCGGCTGGACCGCAAGGCGGTCTTCGACCAGCCGCAGCCGCCGTACTACCGGTTCATCATCAGCGAGGCCGCGCTGCACCGCGCGCCCGGCGGCCGGGCGCCCGCGGTGATGCTGGACCAGATCGAGCACCTGCTGGAGCTGGACCGGCGCCAGCGCGTGTACATCCACGTGCTGCCGTTCGGGGCCCGGCTGGCCGCGGTGCCCAACGACTTCACGATCATGCGCTTCCCCGACCGCACCCGGGACTTCGTCTACATCGAACACTCGGCGGGCGGGGTCTACCTGGACGACCAGAAGGACTTCCAGCTGTTCGTCGACGCGTGGGACCGCCTGCGCGGCGCGGCGCTGGAACGGCAGGAGACGCGTGAGTTCCTGAAGAACATGGCCGATCAGTACCGCGTGGCGATGGGGGCCTAGGCTCCGGTCAAGATCAACTTGTCGGGGGTTGAGCGTGACCGAACCGGATCAGGACGGCGTGGACCTGGACCGTCCCAACGCCGTCCGCATGTACGACTACTACCTGGGTGGGACGGGGAACTGGGCGATGGACCGCGCCCTCGGTGACCGCGTGCTGGCCGAGGTCCCGTTCGCGCCGCTGATCGCCCGCGCGAACCTGGAGTTCCTCGAACGCGTCGTGCGGTTCTGCCTGCGCAACGGCGTCGACCAGTTCCTCGACGTCGGCTCCGGCGGGCCGACCGTGGGGACCGTGCACCGGATCGCCCACTCGCTCGACCCGGCCAGCCGCTGCGTGTACGTGGACCGCGAGCACGTCGCCGTCGCCCACGGGCAGTTGATGCTGGAGCGTGAGGGCGACCCCTCGCGGCACGCGATCGTCCGCGCCGACCAGCGGGACCCGGACGCGGTGTGGCGGGCGGCGATGGGCACCGGCGTGCTCGACCGGACGCGGCCGATCGGGTTGATCTTCTGCGCGGCGCTGCACTTCATCCCCAACGACGAGCCCGCGGGCGAGATCGTGGCCGCCTACCGGGCGCGGCTGCCAGTCGGCTCGTACCTGGCGATCTCCCATGCGACGTACGACGACCTCGACGTGCCCGCGGACTACGCGGCGAGCATCCGGGCGGCGTTCGCGTTGTACGAGAAGTCCGGGACGCCCGCGTTCTCCCGCCGGTACGACGAGATCGCGTCCTTCTTCGGGGACTTCGAGATGGTGGAGCCGGGTGTGGTGTGGCTGCCGCAGTGGCGGCTGGCGGAAGCACCGTCCCCGGTGACGCAGAACTTCGTGGCGCGCCCGTCGATGTCGATCGGCTGGTGCGGGGTGGGCCGCAAGCGCTGAGTCAGGGCTGTTCGTCGAGGAATGCGGGGATCGTCGCGAACTCGGCCGGGTGGCGTAGGTGCTCGGGTGGCCGGCCGTTGGCTGCGGGGGTGCGGCCCGCTAGGTCCGTGGGCGGGGCAGCGCCAGTTCCGCGCTGTGGCGCCACGCGTGCCAGTGCCGCCGGAACGAGCGCGGCAGCAGTGTCCACCTGCGACGGCCACGGTGTGCGGCCGCCGGCTCGCTCCGGTGGGGCGTGGTCGGGTCGGTCAGGATGCGGACGGTCATCTCCGTCCCCCTTCCAGTCGCGGCCGGGGGTTCCGGCAGACGCCGACGAGACAGCGCTCGCACGGCATGCCGGCGCCCAGGGGCAGCCATTCGATCTCCGGTAGCCGGAGGCGCGCGCCGCAACCGGCGGTCATCGCGCCGCGCAGGACCGTGCCGGGTTCCAGCGGGAACAGGTGCGCGCACCGCCGGGATTCGCGCGCGGTGCCGGGCGCCTGCCGCCCGATGACGGTGACCGGGCCGGGCCAGTCCTCGCGCAGGTACCACACCGCGGAGGCGTCGGCGTCCGCGGCGAGCCAGCCGAGCATCCGGGACAGCGCTTCCGCCGGGCTCGCCGCGCGGGCGGCCTCGTCACGCCCGTTGACCTTCCCGACGACGATGAAGGGATCCGGTCGGCGCGTGAGCGCGGGCTGCCCGGTGGCGTCCACTTCGGGGGCTCCCGTGTGGCTGGCGGGGGCGGCCCCGGCGGCGAGGGGATCCGGTCGGCGCGTGAGCGCGGGCTGCCCGGTGGCGTCCAGTTCGGGGGCTTCCGTGTGGCTGGCGGGGGCGGCCCCGGCGGCGAGGGGATCCGGGCGGCGCGTGACCGCAGGCCGCTCAGTGGCGTTCGCGCCGGGGGCTTCCACGCGGGGTGCGGGGGTGGCCACGACGGCGGAGGGATCCGGGCGGCGTGTCGGTGGGCGCGTGGGCTCGTCGCGGCCGTTAGCCACGACGGAATCCGGGCGGCGCGTCAGCGCGGGCTGTTCCGTGGCGTCCGCGCCGGGCGCTTCGGTGCGGCTGGCGGGGGCGGCCACCGAGGAATCCGGTCGGTGCGGCGGCGCAGGGCGTTCCGTCACGTCTCCGAGCACCGTCGAACCTCCCCCAAGGACTGGAACCGGGCCGTGTGATCGACCCGACCGGCAGGAATAATCCTACTCCTGGAATAATCCCGGTGTCGAGTGATCAACATTCACCTCACCCGACTGGACCCACGTGGTTCCAACGAAAGGACCAGGCTCGCCCCTGTTCGCTACGCGACGGGGTGGGACCTCAGGCACGGAGGTAGGGACTGATGCCGGAATACCCGCGACCGGTGGATTACGACCCGCACGACGCGGTGCACCTGTTCGACGAGTCGAAGTGGCAGAAGTCCTTCGCCAGCGAGCCCAACGGCGGCAACTGCGTGGAGGTCAACCTGGCCGCGCCGGGGCTGGTCGGCGTGCGCGACACCAAGCTGGCGAGCAGCCCGGTCTTCGTGTTCGACGCCGGCGAGTGGGCGGCCTTCCTCGAAGGCGTCAAGGCGGGCCAGTTCGACCTGCGCTGACGCCGATTATCGAAACTCGTGTGTTATTCCCCACAGTGCGGCGCTTCCGGGTCGCCGGCCGACCCGGAAGCGCCGGGGCTCACGGCCGGCCGCCACCCGGGCCCTGACCACCAGGAGCCTGGCCGCCCAGGACGCCGCCGGGCCCGCTCTGCTGGGCCGAACCCTCGGTGATCGACGTCGCGGTGGCGGTGTCGCCGGAGACCTTCGCCAGCACCGTCACCGTCGAGCCGGTGGCCAGGTTGCTCGCCTTCTGGGTGGCCGAGTCGATCACGTACGTCTGGGTGTAGTCGTCCTCGCTGCGCACCGTGATCGAGGTGGCGCTCAGCGCGCTGACCTCGCCGGTCTGGAACCGCTCGACCGCGTACCCGCCGCCGGCGGCCACCGTGAAGTCTCCGTGCAGCGCCTCCCGCAGGATCGACGCCGAACCACCCATCTGACCCATCCGGCCGCCACCCGGGAAACCGCCCATGCCGCCCTGCTGGTTCGCCTCGGACGAGGTGCCCGCGTAGATCGCGACCCCGCCGACGGCGGCTATGACGACCGCCACGGCCGCGGCGATCGCGGTCTTCCTGCCGGACCACTTGGGCGCGGGCGGCTGCGGGTCTCCCCACGCGGCGGCAGGTGCCTCGGTGGTCGTCGGCTCCGTGCTCATCGTGTCCCTTTCGCTGTCGGTCGCGGCAGGGGCCACCCCTGCCACCCCACAGGTTCGGCAGGCCAACTGTGCGGAGGCTGTGTACGAGGTGGGCGGACGCTGTGCACGGCGAGCGCTCACAGGAAACACACAGACGGGTCACAGGAAGGACCCACCGGCGCGGCCCAGGATGAGACCATGACCAGCATGAACGCCGCGATGTCCGGCGCGGGCAAGGCCGGCCTCAAGCACCCCGACGGCTCGGCGGTGCGGGTCCTCGTCGTCGACGACGAGGAGACCCTGGCCGAGCTGGTGTCGATGGCCCTGCGCATGGAGGGCTGGGAGACCCGCAGCGCCGGCACCGGCACCGAGGCGGTCCGCGTGGCCCGCGAGTTCCGCCCCGACGCCGTCGTGCTCGACGTCATGCTGCCCGACTTCAGCGGCCTGGAGGTGCTCAGCAAGCTGCGTGCCGAGACGCCGCACCTGCCGGTGCTGTTCCTCACCGCGCGGGACGCGGTGGAGGACCGCATCGCCGGCCTGACCGCGGGCGGCGACGACTACGTGACCAAGCCGTTCAGCCTGGAAGAGGTCGTGCTCCGCCTGCGTGCCCTGCTGCGCCGCTCGCGGGTGGTGGCCGCCACCGAGGGCTCGACCCTGACGGTCGGCGACCTGACCCTGGACGAGGACAGCCGCGAGGTGTTCCGCGGTGGCGACCCGATCTCGCTGACGGCCACCGAATTCGAGCTGTTGCGCTACCTGATGCGCAACCCCAAGCGCGTGCTGTCCAAGGCCCAGATCCTGGACCGGGTGTGGAGCTACGACTTCGGCGGCCAGGCCAACATCGTCGAGCTCTATATTTCCTACCTGCGGAAGAAGATCGACGCGGGCAGGGAGCCGATGATCCACACGCTGCGCGGCGCGGGGTATGTCCTCAAGCCGGCAGGCTGAGCACGCCCGCTCCCGGCGGCTCCTGCCCTCCTCCCTGCGCGGCAAGCTGATCGCGCAGGTCATCGCGCTGCTGGCGCTCGTGTGCCTGGTCGTCGGCCTGGTCACCGAGCTCGCGCTGCGCAGCTTCCTCTACCACCAGCTCGACGACCGGCTCGTCGCGGCGAGCGAGCGGGGCACCCGCCAGCCGCCGCCGGGGTCGTGGAACGGCCCGCCGAACCAGCCGCCGCCGGACTCGCTGCGGGTCCCGGGGCAGGGCATCGGCACGCTGGCCGTCGTCGTGTTCCCGGACGGCGCCGTGCGGGCCGGGGTGCTGCGCGGCGGTTCCACCTCGTCGGACAACCCGTTCCCCAGTGATCCGGTGCCCGCCGAGCAGCTGCGCACGTTGCTCGCGCTGCCCGCCGACGGCGAGCGGCGCAGTGTCGACCTCGGCGATCTCGGCGACTACCGCGTCGTGTCGGTGCGGGCCCCGGACGGCGCGCTGCTGATCACCGGTCTCCCGCTGGCGGAGGTGACCGACACGCTGTGGCGGCTCGGGTTCATCTTCGGCGGGGTCGCGCTCGGCGGCCTGCTCGTCGCGGGCGGGCTCGGCGCGATCACCATCCGGCGCACCATGCGTCCGCTGGACCGGCTCGCCGACACCGCCGCCAAGGTGTCCCAGCTGCAACTCGACCGCGGCGAGGTCGCGTTGTCGATCCGGGTGCAACCGGTCGACACCGACACCCGCACCGAGGTCGGCAAGGTCGGCGCGGCGTTCAACCAGATGCTCGGGCACGTCGGCGCGGCGCTGACCGCGCGGCAGGCCAGCGAAAGCCGGGTGCGGCAGTTCGTCGCCGACGCCAGCCACGAGCTGCGCACGCCGCTCGCGGCCATCCGCGGGTACGCCGAGCTGGCCCGGCGCGGCGGCGACACCGTGCCGCCGGACATCGCATTCGCGTTGGGCCGGGTCGAGTCCGAATCGGCCCGGATGACCACCCTGGTCGAGGACCTGCTGCTGCTCGCGCGCCTGGACTCCGGGCGGCACCGCGTCCACGAGCCGGTCGACTTCTCCCGGATCGTGGCCGACGCGGTGTCCGACGCGACCGTCGCCGGTCCGGACCACCGGTGGCGGCTCGACGTGCCCGCTGACCCGATCACCGTCGCCGGCGACGCCGACCAGCTGCACCAGGTCGTGCTCAACCTGCTCAACAACGCCCGCACTCACACCCCGCCGGACACCGTGGTCACCACGAAACTGTCCACTGAGGACACCGAGGTGGTGCTGCGCGTGACCGACAACGGGCCGGGCATCGCGCCGGAGGTCCTGCCGACGGTGTTCGAGCGGTTCGCCCGCGGCGACACCTCCCGCTCCCGCGCGGCCGGCAGCACCGGGCTGGGCCTGGCGATCGTGGCCGCCGTCGTCGCCGCCCACCGCGGCCGCGTCGGTGTCGAAAGCAGGCCGGGTCACACCGAATTCACGGTGCGTTTTCCCAGGTAAGCCGTTCGGGAGCCGCTCACAGGCTGCGCACAGCTCAGGCACATGATCGCCACAACGCGGCGGGCCACCGTCAGTGTTCATGACGACCTCCGCCGACGCCTCCCCCGCACCTCTGCCGGCCGACCCACCGCAACGGAGCACGTCCCCGGTCCTCGACGTCGTCGTCCCCGTGTACAACGAGGAGACCGACCTCGCGCCCTGCGTGCGCCGCCTGCACGCGTACCTGTCCGACGCACTGCCCTACCCGTTCCGCATCACCGTCGCCGACAACGCGAGCACCGACTCGACGCTGGCTCTCGCGCGGGCGCTCGCCGCCGAACTGCCCGAGGTCGAGGTGCGGCACCTGGACCAGAAGGGCCGCGGCCGGGCGCTCAACGCCGTCTGGTCCGCCTCCGACGCCCAGGTGCTGGCCTACCTGGACGTCGACCTGTCCACGGACCTCGCCGCGCTCCTCCCGCTGGTCGCGCCGCTGATCTCCGGGCACTCCGACCTGGCGATCGGGTCCCGGCTGGCCCGCGGCGCCCGGGTCGTGCGCGGACCGAAACGCGAGTTCATCTCGCGCAGCTACAACCTGATCCTGCGCGGCGCGCTGGCCGCCCGGTTCAGCGACGCGCAGTGCGGCTTCAAGGCCATCCGCGCCGACGTCGCCCGGCAGTTGCTGCCGCTGGTCGAAGACACCGGCTGGTTCTTCGACACCGAGCTGCTCGTCCTCGCGCAGCGCTCCGGCCTGCGCATCCACGAGGTGCCGGTGGACTGGGTCGACGACCCGGACTCGTCGGTCGACATCGTCGCCACCGCCACCGCGGACCTCAAGGGCGTCGCCCGGATGATCCGCGGCTTCGCGCGCGGCACCCTGCCCATCAGCCAGATCCGCGCCCAGCTGGGGAGGCACCCGATCGCCGTCACCGAACCCGGCGTCCCGCCGACACTGGCCAAGCAGCTCGTCCGGTTCGCCGCGATCGGCGTCGGCAGCACCCTGGCCTACCTGGCGCTCTACGTCCTGCTGCGGACCGGGATCGGCGCGCAGGCGGCGAACCTGATCGCGCTGCTGGTCACCGCGGTCGCCAACACCGCGGCCAACCGGCGGTTCACGTTCGGCGTGCGCGGGCCGAAGGGCGCCGGGCGGCACCAGTTCGAGGGCCTGATCGTCTTCGGCCTCGGGCTGGCGCTGACCAGCGGATCGCTGGCGCTGCTGCACGCCGGCGGCGAACCCGGGCGGTTCGCCGAGCTGGTGGTGCTCGTCCTGGCCAACCTGGCCGCGACCGTCCTGCGGTTCCTGCTGTTCCGCAACTGGGTCTTCCGAAAGAACCGATAGGAGAACCGACTCGACATGTCGACTGCGGCTGTTTCCTCCGATCCGGCCCGCCTCGGTCCGGTCCCCGCCGCGGCGCGATCGCGGACCGCCGGCCGGCCACCGTGGGTCCGGTCCTCGGTCGCCGTCCTGCTGGTCGCGACCGCCGCGCTGTACCTGTGGAACCTGAGCGCGTCCGGATACGCCAACGACTTCTACGCGATGGCCGTGGAGGCCGGCACGAAGAACTGGGAGGCGTTGTTCTTCGGGTCGCTGGACCCGGGCAACGTGATCACGGTCGACAAACCGCCCGCGTCGCTGTGGTTGATGGCGTTGTCCGGGCGGCTGCTCGGCTTCTCCAGCTTCAGCATGCTGCTGCCCAACGCGCTGTGCGGCGTGGCGTCGGTGGCCCTGCTGTACGCGGCCGTGCGCCGCACCTCGGGCCCGCTGGCCGGGCTCATCGCGGGCGCGGCGCTGGCGCTGACCCCGGTCGCGGCGCTGATGTTCAAGTTCAACAACCCGGACGCGCTGCTCGTGCTGCTGATGGTGGCCGGCGCCTACTGCACGGTCCGGGCCCTGGACCGGGCGAGCACCGGGTGGCTGCTGCTCGCCGGTGCCGCGCTCGGGTTCGGGTTCCTCACCAAGATGCTGCAGGCGTTCCTGGTGCTGCCCGCGTTCGCGCTGGTGTACCTGGTCGCCGCGCCGGCCGGGCTGGGCAAACGCTTGCTCCAGCTGCTCGGGGCCGGTGTCGCGGTCGTGGTCGCCGCGGGCTGGTGGATCGTGGCGGTCGCGTTGTGGCCCACCGGGTCCCGGCCCTACATCGGCGGGTCGACCGACAACACGCCGCTGGATCTGGCGTTCGGGTACAACGGGCTGGGCCGGATCTTCGGCGGTGCGGGCAACGGTGGCGGCGGTGGTGCCGGTATGAGCGGCAACACCATGTTCGGCGGGGAGACCGGGCTGCTGCGCATGTTCGGCGCGTCGTTCGGGCTGGAGATCTCCTGGCTGCTGCCCGCCGCGCTGATCGCGCTGGTCGCCGGGCTGTGGTTCACCCGGTTCGCGCCGCGGCTGGACCGCACGCGTGCCGCGCTGCTGCTGTGGGGCGGCTGGACGGTCGTCACCGCGCTGGTCTTCAGCTTCATGAGCGGGACGATCCACCCGTACTACACGGTGGCGCTGGCCCCGGGAATCGCCGGCCTGATCGGCATCGGAGCGGTCGAGCTGTGGCGTGGACGGCACAACTTCGCCGCCCGGATCGTGCTGGCGCTGATGCTCGCGGCGACCGGGGTGTGGGACTTCATCCTGCTCGACCGGACGCCGGACTGGCAGCCGTGGCTGCGGTGGGTGCTGCTGGTGCTGACCGCGCTGGTGGTCGCCGGGCTGCTGTTCGGGCTCGACCGTCTCCGGCGGGCGGGGACCGTGCTGGCGGTGGCCGGGGTGATCACGGGCCTGCTCGCGCCGGGGGCGTACGCCGTCGTCACGGCGGGTCAGGGGCACACCGGGTCGATCCCGACGTCCGGGCCGTCCGGCAACTCGATGGGCTTCGGCGACCGGGCAGGCGCGGAGTCGAGCGAGTTGATCGCGCTGCTCCGGCAGACCACGACGAAGTGGTCCGCGGCTTCCAACGGCTCCCAGTCGGCGGCCGGCCTCGCGCTCGGCTCGGACACCGCCGTGATCGCGATCGGCGGCTTCAACGGCGGCGACCCGGCGCCGACGCTGGACGAGTTCAAGCGGTACGTCGCCGACGGGGAGATCACGTACTACGTCTCCGACGGCATGGGCCGAGGCTCCGGCGAGATCGAGCAGTGGGTGACGGAGAACTTCACTGCTCAAACGGTGGGCGGCACGACGGTCTACGACCTGACGACAGCGGCCGCGGCCGGTTGAGTACACTGACGGTGGACCCCCGCGGCGTCCATCCTGTGAACCTCCCCAGGGCCGGAAGGCAGCAAGGATAAGCAGGCTCTGACGGGTGCGGGGGTCCCCTTCGTCAAGGGCTCCCCCTTGCACGAAGGGGACTGCGTCCGCTGTGTTCGTCGGGGGGCGACCCCCCGGACCCCCACGGTGCGAGCTCCTCGCCTTGGCGGGCGCTGGGCGCGTTGGGTGGGGACCAGCGCGTCGGCTTCCTTTCGGGTGCTTTGCTGCCTGTCTCGCCGCCTGCGTGTCGCCGTCTCACCGCTGGGTTGGCTCGCTGCCTGGCTGCTGGGCTGTCTGACTGTCGACCCCGCCTGGGGGCCTCGCCGTCTCGCCGCTGGGCCGACTCGCTGCCTGGCCGCTGGGCTATCTCGGCTCGCGGTCTCGCTGCTGGCTGCCGGTTCGCCTCTGCCTCCTTGCCTCTCTAGCTCGCTCCAGGTGCCCTCGTGGCTTGGGCCTTCGCTCCGCGGCCTTCCTCCCTGGTGTCTCCTTCGGCGCCGTGGGCTGAGCCTGGCTTGTCGGTGGGTGCCGGTACTCTCGCGTCGTGGCTCTGGCTCTCTACCGCAAGTACCGTCCGGCGACCTTCGCCGAGGTCGTCGGGCAGGAGCACGTCACCGAACCGCTGCGCGCCGCCCTCACCGCGGGCCGCATCAACCACGCGTACCTGTTCTCCGGGCCGCGCGGCTGCGGCAAGACCTCCAGCGCGCGCATCATGGCCCGCTCGCTGAACTGCGTCGAAGGCCCGACCCCCGACCCGTGCGGCAAGTGCGACTCGTGCCGTGCGCTGGCGCCCGAGGGGCCGGGCAGCATCGACGTCACCGAACTCGACGCGGCCAGCCACGGTGGTGTCGACGACGCCCGCGAGCTGCGTGACCGCGCCTTCTACGCGCCGGCCGAATCGCGCTACCGGGTGTTCATCATCGACGAGGCGCACATGGTCACCACGCAGGGCTTCAACGCCCTGCTGAAGATCGTCGAAGAGCCGCCAGAGCACCTGATCTTCATCTTCGCCACCACCGAGCCGGACAAGGTGCTGCCCACCATCCGGTCGCGGACCCACCACTACCCGTTCCGGCTGATCCCGCCCAGCGCGATGCGGGACCTGCTGGAGCGCAACGTCGCGGCCGAGGGCATCCACGTCGACCCGGCCGTGTACCCGCTGGTGATCCGCGCGGGCGGCGGTTCGGCGCGCGACACGCAGTCGGTGCTGGACCAGCTGCTGGCCGGCGCGGGCCCGGACGGCGTGACCTACGACCGGGCCATCTCGCTGCTCGGCGTCACCGACTCGGCCCTGATCGACGACATGATCGACGGCTTGGCCGCGGACGATTCGGCCGCGGTGTTCGGCACGGTCGAGCGGCTGGTCGAGGCCGGGCACGAGCCGCGCCGCTTCGCGAGCGACCTGCTCGACCGGCTGCGCGACCTCGTGCTGTTGCGGTCGGTCCCGGACGCGGCGGCGCGCAACCTGGTGTCGGCGCCCGCGGACGAGCTGGACCGCATGACGGCGCAGGCCGAGCGCGCCGGCCTGGCGACGCTGACCCGGTACGCGGAGATCGTGCACAACGGCCTGCTGGAGATGCGGGGCGCGACCGCGCCGCGGCTGCTGCTGGAGCTGCTGTGCGCGCGGATGCTGCTGCCTTCGGCGTCGGAGAGCGAAGCGGCGGTGCTGCAGCGGCTGGAGCGCCTGGAGCGGCGGGTCACGGTGAGCGGCGGGGGAAGCCTGCCGGCCGCCGACGGGCAGGTCGCGGCCGCTCCTGAGCGGTTCCAGCGGCCTTCGCAGCGCGCTGCTCAGGCGCCCGCGCCCCCGGCCGCCGAGGCCGCTCCGGCGGCCGACGGGCCGTCGCGCCCGGCAGCCGAGGCCGCTGCCCGGCCGGCGCCGGAGGCACCGGCGCGCCGGGCCACGGAACCGAACGTCGCGCCGGAGCAGACGGCGCGCCCCGCCGGGGATGCCGCGCCGGAGGCGCCGGTGCGTCGCCCCACCGAGCCGGCGGCTCCAGAGCCTGCTGACGCGGCGCCCGCGCCGGGCGGGATCGATGCGGCCGCGATCCGGCGGGTGTGGCCGGACCTGCTGTCCGCCATCCGCAAGACCAGCCGCAGCACCGAGGCGATGATGATCAACGCCACGGTGCAGAGCGTGGAGGGTTCGCTGGTCGTGCTGGCGCACAGCGCGGAGCCCCTCGCGCGGCGGTTGTCGGAGCCGCGCAACGCGGACTTCATCGCCGGCGCGCTGCACGAGGTGCTCGGCGGAACGTGGCAGGTGCGGTGCGTGCACGGCGGCGGCGGAGGCGGCGGCTCAGCCCGCCGCGACGGCCCGGGCCCGCGCCCGAACCCGCCCCAGCGCGAGGCCCCGCAGCAGCAACAGCGGACCTTCCAGCGCCCGGCTCGGGTGGTGGC
>NZ_PQHY01000111.1:0-17739 GCF_003385175.1 Amycolatopsis ruanii | reverse complement strand
CTTCAACCGGCTCAAACAGTTTCGCGACCTAGCCACCCGCTACGCCAAACGCGCCGCCTACTACCAAGCCGAACTCACCATCGCCGCCATCATCCTCTGGCTCCGATGACTTACAGGACACTTCCTACGCCCCAGACCTCCCCCGCCCCCGATCCACAGCCCGCTTTTGGTCGCCGATCAGCGGGGTCAAGGTACTCTTTCCCGCCTTGACGCCGCTGCTCGGCGACCAATACACACTCGAGGTGAGGGGGCGGGGGAGGTCACCCAAGGTGACCGTTAGGCGCCGTAGGCGCCTTTGACCCTGCGCGAAGCGCAGGAAAAGATCAAAAGATGTCCTCGCCGGACGGGCAGGCTCCGGGATGACGGAAAAGCCCGTCGTCTCACCTTGACGGGGTGGTCGCCGGGCGGTCATCCCGTCGCCTTCCGGTTTGTGCATATCACCTTGAGCCCGGGCCGCAAGGTTGGCATGTCACCTCACCACCCAGCGAGGGTTGCGGCCCTGGCTCAAGGTGATCGTTCCGGTGTCAGGCGACGGGATGACCACCCAGCTTCTCTTGTGTTGCTGTTGCCCAAATGGCCAGCCCGATCATCGGCAGCACGGCGCCGAAGAGACTGGGCCCGGCCCAGCCGAAAGCGTCGTACAAACTCCCCGCCAGTGCCGATGCCACCGCGCCGCCCACGAAGATCGTCGTCATGAACACCGTGTTGATGCGGGCTCGCGCGTCCGCCCGCAGGCCGTAGATCTCCCGCTGGCTCAGCACCTGGTGGCCCTGCACCGCGACGTCCAGCACGACCCCGGCCAGCGCCAGCACCACCAGCGAACCCGCCCCGAGCCAGGCCACCACCATCGCCACCGCGGCCAGCCCCAGCGCCACCCCGCTGCCGATCCGGCCGTGGCCCCGGTCGCCCAGCCGGCCGGCCAGGGGTGCGGCCGCCGCGCCCGCCGCTCCGACGAGCGCGAAGACACCCACCTCGGTCTGGGACAGCCCGTGCCGTCCGACCAGCTCGAACGCCACCGAGGTCCAGAACGCCGAGAACGCCCCGAACATCAGCGCCTGGCACACCGCCCGCCGCCGCAGCGCCGGTTCCTCCCGGGCCAGCGTCAGGATCGAACCCATCAGCCGCCGGTAACCCGCGTCGTGCGAAGGCCGGCGGTGCGGCAGCATCCGGCGCACCGCGACCGCCACCACCAGCATCAGCACCGCCGACACGAAGTAGATCGTGCGCCACCCGAACGCCCCGGCGACCAGGCTGGACAGCGTCCGCGCCAGCAGGATCCCCAGCAGCAGCCCGGTCATCACGGTGCCGACGAACCGGCCGCGCTGCTCCTCAGGCGCGAGGTGCGCGGCGAACGGGATGAGGATCTGCGCCACCACCGAGGTCACCCCGATCAGCACCGACGCCGCCAGGAACACCCCGAACACCGGCGCCACCGCCGCGACCACCAGCGCCAGCGCGGTGAACACCAGCGTCCGCGAGGCCAGCGCCCGGTTCTCCACCAGATCGCCCAGCGGCATCAGCAATGCGAGCCCGGCCGCGTACCCGAGCTGGGTCAGCGTCACCACCAGCCCGGCACTGCCCTGGCTCACGCCGAACGCGGTCGCGATCCCGGCCAGCAGCGGCTGGGCGTAGTACAGGTTCGCCACCGTGGTGCCGCACGAGAACGCGAGCACCACCATGATCAGCCGCAGGTTGCGGTCTTCCGGCATGACAGTGCCGACACCGCGAGCACCCCCGGCATTCCCGGTGTGAGGCCGTTCACCCGGGAAACCCGGCATCGGAGTCCTAAGCGGACCGGATGCGCAACCCGTCGAACGCGACCGCCGCCACCGTCTCCGCCAGCTGCTCCCCGCTCTGCCCGCCGCGCGGCCGGTACCACTCGATCAGCGAGTTGACCATGCCGAACAGCAACCGCGCCGCGGTGGGCGGGTCGATGTCCGGCCGCAGGTCGCCCTCGTCCACGGCCTTGGTGACCAGCTCGGACACGATGTGGTCGAACTCGCGGCGACGGGCCAGCGCGTCCCGCTCCACCTTGGTGTTGCCGCGCACCCGCAGCAGCAGCGTCACGAACGGCAGCCGGTCGACCAGCACCCGCACGCTGCCCCGCACCAGGTACTCCAGCCGGTCGACCGCGCGCCCGTCGACCGAATCCAGTTCGGCCACGATCTCGAACAACCCGTCCAGCGCGCGGTTCACCGCCAGCCGCAACAACTCCTGCTTGCTCGGCACGTGGTGGTAGATGGCGGACTTCGTGATGCCGAGCTTGCGCGACAGGTCCTCCATGCTGGTGCCGTCGTAGCCGCGCTCGTTGAACAGCTTGACCGCGACCGCCAGCAGGGACTCCAGGTCGTAGCCCGGCCTGCCGCGCCGGGCGGGCCGGGCCGGGGGTGCGGTCGTCATGGCCCCAGTATCCCAACCGGTCTCAGGCCGGCGGCCGCTGGTCGATCACGCGGCGCAGCTTGCCCATCGACCGTTCCAGCGTGTCCGGGTCGAGCACCTCGACGCCGACGCTGACCCCGACGCCGTCCTTGACCCGCGCGGCGATCTCCGCCGCGGCACCGCGACGGCGGTCGGCCGGGGTGTCGTGCCGCGCCTCGACCAGGACGGTGAGGTGGTCCATCCGGTCCTGTTTGGTCAGCTTGAGCTGGAAGTGCGGCGCCAGGCCCGCGGTGGCGAGCACGATCTCCTCGATCTGCGTGGGGAACACGTTGATCCCGCGCAGGATGATCATGTCGTCGCTGCGGCCGGTCACCTTGTCCATGCGCCGGAACGCCGGGCGCGCGGTGCCCGGGCGCAGCGCGGTCAGGTCCCGCGTGCGGTAGCGGATCACCGGCGTCGCCTGCTTGGTGAGCGAGGTGAACAGGAGCTCACCGGTCTCGCCCTCGGCCAGCACGGTGCCCTCGACCGGGTCGACCACCTCGGGGTAGAAGTGGTCCTCCCAGATGTGCAGGCCGTCCTTGGTCTCCACGCACTCCTGCGCCACGCCGGGACCCATCACCTCGGACAGGCCGTAGATGTCCACGGCGTGCAGGTCCATCCGCTGCTCGATCTCGCGCCGCATCTGCTCGGTCCACGGCTCCGCGCCGAAGATGCCCACCCGCAGCGAGGACTTCGCCGGGTCGAGGCCCTGCCGTTCGAACTCGTCCATCAGCGTCAGCATGTAGGACGGGGTCACCATGATGACCTCGGGCCGGAAGTCGGTGATGATCTGCACCTGCCGCGCGGTCATGCCCCCGGACGCGGGGATCGCGGTGCAGCCCAGCTTCTCGACGCCGTAGTGCGCGCCGAGCCCGCCGGTGAACAGGCCGTAGCCGTAGGCCACGTGCACCTTGTGCCCGGGACGGCCGCCCGCCGCGTAGATCGAGCGGGCCATCACCGTCGCCCAGGTGTCGATGTCGGCTTCGGTGTACCCGACGACGGTCGGTTTGCCGGTGGTGCCGCTGGAGGCGTGGATGCGGCGCACCTGCTCCTGCGGCACGGCGAACATGCCGAACGGGTAGTTGTCGCGCAGGTCGTGCTTGGTGGTGCAGGGGAACTTCGCCAGGTCGGCCAGCTCGCGGCAGTCGTCCGGGTGCACCCCGGCCTCGTCGAACTTGCGGCGGTAGAACGGCACGTTCCGGTAGGCGTGCCGGAGTGTCCACTGCAGACGCTCCAGCTGGGTGGCGCGCAGCTCGTCGACGCTCATCCGCTCGGCGGCGGTCAGGTCGTCCGGCGCCGGCGCGGTGCCGAGACGCTTCGCGTGGGGCACGTCGCTGTGCATGGTCGTCATGGGGACCGGCTCCTCAGTTCTTCCCGATCGTGCGGCTGCGGCCGCGGAATTCGGCGATCACCTCGCGACCGGTGCCGGTCTCGCGGTGCACCGTGACGTCGTAGATGCCGTTGCGCCCGTAGCGCGTGCGTTCCTCGGCCGTGGCGACCAGCCGGTCACCGAGGCGGGCGCTGGCGACGAACGAGATCTCGGCGCCCGCCGCCACCGTCACCGGGCCGTGGCTGTTGCACGCGCACGCGAACGTGGTGTCGGCCAGCAGGAAGATGTAGCCGCCGTGGGCGATCGCGTGCCCGTTGACCATCTGCTCGGTGACCGTCATGCGGGCGACCGCCCGGCCACCGTCCGCTTCGACGAGTTCGATGCCGAGCGACTTCGACGCGACGTCGTCGGCGAACATCGCCTGCGCGGCTTGGGACACGGCAGCACTGCCTTCCGTCGTTACTGACCGAATGGACGGTTAATAATGTGCGTCTCGCCGTGGCACTGTCAAGACCCCTGGAACACCGGCTTCGACTTGCTCAGGAAGGCTTCGACCGCGCCGCGGTGGTCGCCGGTGAGCCCCAGCCGCGCCTGCGCTTCGCCCTCCAGCCGCAGGACGTCCGGCAGCGGCGCGCCCCAGGACGCGGCCAGGGCGCGCTTGGCCTCGGCGTAGGCGAGCGTCGGGCCCGCGGCCAGGCGGGCGGCCAGCTCGGCGGCGGCCGCGGCCACCTCGTCGGCGGGGACGACCCGTCCGGCAATGCCCCACTCGGCGGCCTGCGCGGCGGTGAAGGTCTCACCGAGCAGGACGAGTTCGCTCGCCCTGGCGGCGCCGACCGCGCGCGCGAGCGTGGCGGACAGCCCGGAGTCGCAGGTCAGGCCGATGCCGGTGAACGCGGTGCCGAACTTCGCGGTGTCCGCGGTGACCCGCAGGTCGCAGGCGAGGGCGAATCCGAGCCCGGCGCCGACGCACGTGCCGTTGATGGCCGCGACCACCGGTTTCGGCATGGTCGCCAGCGCGGTGACGATCGGGTTGTAGTGCTCGTCGATGGTGGCGAACGCCGTCGCCGGGTCGGCCCGCAGCGGGTCGGCGTGCTCGGCCAGGTCCTGGCCCACGCAGAACGCCCGGCCGGTGCCGGTGAGCACGACCGCGCGGACCGTCTCGTCCGCGGACAGGAGTTCGAGCGCGTCCCGCAGCTCGGTCTTCAGCTCGCTGGTGAGCGCCGGCCGGAGCAGGGTCACGGTGGCCACGGCGCCTTCGCGGGAAACGGAAACAACGTCGCTGGTGCTTTCGTCAGCCATGCCGAGACGCTACCATGACTTCCTGAACGTTCGGTTGGTAAATCCGGGGAAGCGAGGAACGATGGCCCAGCAGTCGACGAGGATGCTGCGCAGCTACGTCAGCGGCGGCTGGCGGACCGGGGAGGGCGAGGGTGCAGCCCTGCACGACGCGGTCACCGGCGCCGAGGTCGCACGGATCTCCACCGCCGGCATCGACATGGCCGCCGCGCTCGACCACGGCCGCCGCGTCGGCGGGCGCGCCCTGCGGGAGCTGACCTTCCACCAGCGGGCCGCGCTGCTCAAGGCCGTGGCCTCCCACCTGCGCGAACACCGCGACGAGCTGTACGAGCTGTCCGCGAAGACGGGCGCCACGCTCGGCGATTCCAAGTTCGACGTCGACGGCGGCATCGGCGTGCTGTTCGCCTACTCCAGCAAGGGCAAGCGCGAGCTGCCCAACGACACCGTGTACGTCGACGGCAACGTGGAGCCGCTGAGCAAGGGCGGCACGTTCCTCGGCCAGCACATCGCCACCCCGCTGCGCGGCGTCGCGGTGCAGATCAACGCGTTCAACTTCCCGGTGTGGGGCCCGCTGGAGAAGTTCGCCCCGGCGTTCCTCGCGGGCGTGCCGAGCCTGGTGAAGCCGGCCAGCCAGACCGCCTACCTGACCGAGCGGATCGTCGAGCTGATCATCGAATCCGGCCTGATCCCGGAGGGCACGCTGCAGCTGATCTCCGGCAGCGCCGGTGACCTGCTGGACCACCTCACCGAGCAGGATCTGGTGTCGTTCACCGGGTCGGCGTCCACCGCGCAGAAGCTGCGCACCCATCCGGTCATCGTCCGCCAGGCCGTGCGGTTCAACGCCGAGGCCGACTCGCTCAACTGCTCGATCCTCGGCCCGGACGCCAAGCCCGGCACGGCCGAGTTCGACCTCTACGTCAAGCAGCTGGTCACCGAGATGACCGTCAAGGCAGGCCAGAAGTGCACCGCGATCCGGCGCGCGTTCGTGCCCGCGGAGCTGCTCGACGATGTCGCCGAGGCCGCCGCCGAGCGCCTGGCGAAGGTCAGGATCGGCAACCCGGCGTCCGAGGGTGTCCGGATGGGCGCGCTGGCCAGCCTGGAGCAGCGCGAGGAGGTCCGCCGCTCGCTGAAGGCCCTGCAGGACGCCTCCAGCATCGTGTTCGGCGACCCCGAGCGGGTCGAGGTGGTCGACGCCGATGCCGAGCGCGGCGCGTTCATCTCCCCGGTGCTGCTCAAGGGCGACCCCGAGCGCGCCGAGCCGCACGAGGTCGAGGCCTTCGGCCCGGTCTCCACGCTGATGCCCTACACCTCGGTCGAGCAGGTCGTCGGCTACGCCGCCCGCGGCCAGGGCAGCCTCGCCGGGTCGGTCGTGACCGGCGACGCGCAGTTCGCGCGCGAGGTCGTCCTCGGTGTCGCGCCGTGGCACGGCCGCCTGCTGGTGCTCGACGCCGACGACGCGAAGGAGTCCACCGGTCACGGTTCGCCGATGCCGGGCCTGGTGCACGGTGGCCCGGGCCGCGCCGGTGGCGGCGAGGAGATGGGCGGCATCCGCGGCGTGCTGCACCACATGCAGCGCACCGCCGTGCAGGGCAGCCCGAAGGTGCTCAGCGCGGTCACCGGCCGCTGGGTCGAGGGCGCGCCGCGCAACACAGACGACGTGCACCCGTTCCGGAAGTCCCTGGCGGAGCTGAAGATCGGCGACTCCGTGGTCGCCGGTCCGCGCACGGTGACGCAGGAGGACGTGGACCACTTCGCCGAGTTCACCGGCGACACCTTCTACGCGCACACCGACCCCGAGGCGGCAGCCGCGAACCCGCTGTTCGGCGGCATCGTGGCGCACGGCTACCTGGTCGTGTCGTTCGCCGCCGGCCTGTTCGTCTCGCCGGAGCCCGGCCCGGTGCTGGCCAACTACGGCCTGGAGAACCTGCGCTTCCTGACCCCGGTCAAGCCCGGTGACGAGCTGACCGTGACCCTGACCGCCAAGCAGATCACCCCGCGCGAGAACGCCGACTACGGCGAGGTGCGCTGGGACGCCGACGTGACCAACCAGAACTCGGAGTCCGTCGCCAAGTACGACGTGCTGACGCTGGTTGCGAAGGAGAACTGATGACCGCCACGTTGTCCGAGAAGGACCTCGAACAGCACTTCGAGCACACCATCGAGAAGGACCAGCGGATCGAGCCGCGGGACTGGGTGCCGGAGGGCTACCGCAAGACGATGATCCGGCAGATCGCGCAGCACGCGCACTCCGAGATCATCGGGATGCAGCCGGAGGGCAACTGGATCACCCGCGCGCCGTCGTTGCGGCGCAAGGCGATCCTGCTCGCCAAGGTGCAGGACGAGGCCGGGCACGGGCTCTACCTGTACTCGGCGGCGGAGACGCTGGGCGCCGACCGCGCCGACCTGACCGAAAAGCTGATCACCGGGCGGCAGAAGTACTCGTCGATCTTCAACTACCCGACGCTGACGTTCGCCGACGTCGGCGCGATCGGCTGGCTGGTCGACGGCGCCGCGATCTGCAACCAGGTGCCGCTGTGCCGGTCGTCGTACGGGCCGTACGCCCGGGCGATGATCCGGATCTGCAAGGAGGAGTCGTTCCACCAGCGTCAGGCCTACGAGCTGCTGATGACGATGATGAAGGGCACCCAGGCGCAGCGGGACATGGTGCAGGACGCGGTGAACCGGTTCTGGTGGCCGTCGCTGATGATGTTCGGCCCGCCGGACGCCGAATCGGCCAACACCGCGCAGTCGATGGCGTGGAAGATCAAGCGGCACACCAACGACGAGCTGCGCCAGCGGTTCGTGGACATGACGGTGCCGCAGGCCGAGGCGCTCGGCGTGACCCTGCCCGACCCGGATCTGAAGTGGAACGCCGAGCGCGGGCACTACGACTTCGGCCCGGTGGACTGGGACGAGATGAAGCAGGTCGTGGCAGGCAACGGCCCGTGCAACGCCGAGCGGCTGGCGCGGCGGCGGCAGGCGCACGAGGACGGCGCGTGGGTCCGCGAGGCCGCGGCCGCGCACGCGCGCAAGATGGCGGAGGCGAAGTGAGCAAGAGCGAGTGGCCGCTGTACGAGGTGTTCGTGCGCGGCAAGCGAGGCCTCAACCACGTGCACGTCGGGTCGCTGCGCGCGGCCGACGACCAGATGGCCCTGCACAACGCGCGTGACCTCTACACGCGGCGCAACGAGGGCGTGAGCATCTGGGTGGTCAAGGCGGCCGACATCACCGCGTCCAGCCCGGACGAGAAGGACCCGTTCTTCGCGCCGTCCGGCGACAAGGTGTACCGGCACCCCACCTTCTACGACATCCCCGACAACGTCCCCCACATGTGAGCTGACCATGTCCTTTGACAACGCCTACGAGGCACTGATCGACGCTCACGACGACTCGCGGTGGGCGTTCGGCACCGGGTTCGAAGAGCCGCTCGCCGGGGTGGACACCTCGGTACCGTCCGGTGTGGACGGTGAGGACCTGGCGCGGTACTGCCTGATGCTGGGCGACGACGCGCTGGTGTTCTCGCACCGGCTGCAGCAGTGGTGCACGCGCGCGCCCGAGCTGGAGGACGAGGTCGCGATCGCCAACATCGGCCTCGACCTGCTCGGCCAGGCCCGGCTGCTGCTGGCCCGCGCGGGCAAGGCCGACGGCACGGATCGCGGCGAGGACGACTACGCGTTCTTCCGCGACGAGCACGAGTTCCGCAACGTCCGGCTCGCCGGGCTGGAGCGCGGCGACTTCGGGCAGCTCATCGCGGTGCTGCTGGTGTTCTCGACCTGGCGGCTGGCGTTGTTCCAGCGGCTGCGTGAGTCGGTGGACCCGGTGCTCGCCGCGATCGCCGACAAGGGCGTCAAGGAGCTGACCTACCACCGCGACTACGCCGCCCAGTGGGCCGTGCGGCTCGGCGACGGCACCGCGTTCTCGCACGAGCGCATGCAGGCCGGGCTGGCGCAGATCTGGCCGTTCGTGGACGAGCTGTTCGTGCCGCACGAGACCGAGTCCCGCCTGGCCGCCGCCGGTGTCGCGGTGGACCCCGCGGAGGTGCGCGCGGAGTTCGACGACGTGCTGGCGCAGGTGTTCGCCGCCGGTTCGCTGGACCGGCCGGACGCCGCCGCGAAGGCCGGGGTGAACGGGCAGACCGGACGGGGTGGCCGGCACACCGAGGCCATGGGTTACCTGCTGGCCGAGCTGCAGAGCGTCGCCCGCGCCCATCCGGAGGCGAGATGGTGAGCGCCCGCGCCGTCGCGGAGACCGTCCGCGATCCCGAGCTGCCCATGCTGACCCTGGCCGACCTCGGCGTGCTGCGCGAGGTGTCCGAATCGGACGGTGCGGTGACCGTGTCGATCACGCCCACCTACACCGGCTGCCCGGCGATGGACACCATGCGCGACGACCTGGTGCACGCGTTGCAGGGCGCCGGGTACTCGCGCGTCGAGGTCCGCACGGTGCTGCAGCCGGCCTGGAGCACCGACTGGATCAGCGAGCGGGGCCGCCGGGCGTTGGCTGAGGCGGGTATCGCGCCCCCGGGCAGCGCGCCGCGGCGGCCGTCCGGGCCGGTCCCGCTGACGCTGAGCCCGCCGGTGCGGCGGGTGTCCTGCCCGCGGTGCGGGTCGGCGGACACCGAGCTGGTGTCGGAGTTCGGGGCCACCGCGTGCAAGTCGTTGCGGCGCTGCCGGTCCTGCGACGAACCCTTCGAGCACGTCAAGGAGATCTGAGGTGACCGCGAGCACCAAGTCCAGGCTGCGGGGCGACTTCCACACGCTGACCGTGGCCGAGGTGACGCGCCTGTGCGACGACGCCGTCGCGGTCACCTTCGACGTGCCGCCCGAGCTGGCGGAGGCCTACGCGTTCCGCGCCGGCCAGTCGCTGACGCTGCGGCGGACGATCGACGGGCGCGAGGAACGCCGGTCGTACTCGATCTGCGCGGCCGAAGGCAGCAAGCCGCGCATCGGGGTGCGTGAGGTGCCGGACGGGCTGTTCTCGACGTGGCTGGTGCGCCAGGTGCGGCCCGGCGACGAGATCGAGGTCGGCACGCCGACCGGGAACTTCACGCCGGACCTGTCGGTGCCCGAGCACCACGTGCTGATCGCGGCCGGATCGGGCATCACGCCGGTGCTGTCGATCGCGGCGACGGTGCTGCGCGACCCGGCGGCGACGGTCACCGTGCTGTACGGCAACCGCCGCACGGACACCGTGATGTTCGCCGACGAGCTGGCCGACCTCAAGGACCGCTACCCGGACCGGCTCGAACTGGTGCACGTGCTCTCCCGCGAACCCCGCGAGGCGGAGCTGTTCACCGGGCGGCTCGACGGCGAGAAGCTGTCGGCGCTGCTGGCGCTGATCCCGGACGTCTCGGCGGTCGGCCACTGGTGGCTGTGCGGCCCGTTCGGCATGGTCACGGTCGCCCAGGACCGGCTGCGCTCGGCCGGGGTGCCCGCGGAACGGATCCACCAGGAACTGTTCTACGTGGACGACGTGCCGCCGGAGCCGGTGCGGCACGAGGAGAAACCGCTCGACGGCATCGTCAGCCAGGCGACGATCGTCCTGGACGGACGGTCCACCACGATCACCGTGCCGCGGGACGTGCCGGTGCTCGACAGCGCCCAGCGCGCGCGGCCGGACCTGCCGTTCGCGTGCAAGGGCGGCGTGTGCGGCACGTGCCGCGCCAAGGTGACCGCCGGGGCGGTGGACATGCGCCGCAACTTCGCGCTCGAGGAGAGCGAGGTCGCCGACGGGTTCGTGCTGACCTGTCAGTCGCTGCCGGTGTCGGACGAGCTCACGGTCGACTTCGACGTGTGATCGGCGTCGCCTTCGCCGCGGCGGCGAACGACCCCGCCGCGGCGATCGCGAGCACGACCGCCAGCACGCCGGACAACCACACCCCCATGGCGAGCGCCAGGTAGGCCTGCACCGCCGCGGTCACCGCGAACACCGCCGTCAGGACGAGCCAGACCGGACGGTCGGTGACCGGTGTCTTGGACTGGCCGAAACCCACTGCGAACCCTCCCGCGATCTTCCGGATACCCCTGGTATCGCCGGGGGAGGGGTCCGGGTTACCGGTCGTGAGCTTGTCAACATTTGCCAGTTGGCGTTGGTGACGCCGTTCACCCGGCCGGGCGGAGCGGTTCATCCGGCTCGTGGACAATCATGCCGTGACCGCCACCACCAACGCCGCGCCAGGTGCCCGGAAAGCCGTGCTGAGCTGGGCGTTCTGGGACTGGGGAGCGTCCGCGTTCAGCGCCGTCATCCTCACGTTCGTCTTCAGCGTCTACCTCACCGACGGTGTCGCCGCCGACACGGAGAGCGGATCGCAAGCGCTTGGCGTCGCGTTGACGATCGCCGGGGTCGCGGTCGCGCTGCTGGCCCCGGTGACCGGGCAGCGCAGCGACGTCGGCGGGCGGCGCAAGCTGTGGCTGGGGATCCACAGCGCCGTCGCGATCGCCTGCACCGCCGGGCTGTTCTTCGTCGAGGACGAACCGTCGTACCTCCTGGCCGGGCTGGTCCTGCTCGCGGTCGGCAGCGTGTTCTTCGAGTTCGCCGAGGTCAACTACAACGCGATGCTCGTGCAGGTGTCCACGCCGAAGACGATGGGCCGGGTGTCCGGGTTCGGCTGGGGCATGGGCTACTTCGGCAGCGTCATCGCGCTGGCGGTGGTGTTGTTCGCGTTCGTGCAGCCGGACGTCGGGTTGTTCGGCGTCACCTCCGAGGACGGCCTGAACATCCGCGCGGTGGCGTTGTTCGTCGCGGTGTGGTTCCTGGTGTTCGCGTTGCCGGTGCTGTTGTTCGTGCCGGAGAACCCGCCGTTGCGCGGACAGGCGCGGGGCAACTTCTTCTCCGGCTACAAGGTGCTCGCCAAGCGGCTGGCGCACCTGTGGCGAACCGACCGGCGGACGCTGTGGTTCCTCGCCGCGAGCGCCGTCTACCGGGACGGGCTGACCGCGATCTTCACCTTCGGGGGCGTGATCGCGGCCGGGACGTTCGGGTTCAGCCAGACCGAGGTCGTGTTGTTCGCGATCGTGGCGAACGTGACCGCGGGGATCGGCGCCGTCAGCGGGGGACGGCTGGACGACCGCCTCGGCCCGAAGACGGTGATCGTGGTGTCGCTGATCGCGCTGGTGATCATCGGGGTCGCGCTGACCGCGCTGCCCGGCAAGGCGACGTTCTGGGTGTGCGGGCTGGCGTTGTCGGTGTTCCTGGGCCCGGCGCAGGCGGCGAGCCGGACGTTCCTGGCGCGGATCGTGGAGCCGGAGCGCGAGGGTGAGGCGTTCGGCCTGTACGCGACGACTGGCCGCGCGGTGAGTTTCCTGGGGCCGCTGGCGTTCAGCGGGTTCATCGCGATCTTCGACAGCCAGCGGGCCGGCATGGCGGGGATCGTGCTGATCCTGGCGGCCGGCCTGGCGGCGATCCTGCCGGTGAAGGCGCCGGCGAGGCAAGATGGATGACCATGGAGTCCACGCGCGTGGACCGCTGGCTGTGGGCGGTCCGGCTGACCAAGACCCGATCGGACGCGGCCGCGGCGTGCCGCGGCGGGCACGTGCGGGTGAACGACCGCCCAGCGAAGCCCGCGACGGGCGTGCACCCGGGCGACACCGTGCGGGCCAGGGTGCATGACCGGACGCGGATCGTGGAGGTCGTGCGGGTCATCGAAAAGCGAGTGGGAGCCCCCGACGCGGCGACGTGCTACATCGACCGCACCCCGGCGCCCCCACCGGAGGCACTGACCCCAGTAGCCCGCCGCGAACGCGGAGCGGGCCGCCCCACGAAGCGGGACCGCCGCCTGCTGGACCGGCTGCGCGGCCAGGGCTGGTAGGCCTGAGCAAGCGACTGGGCCGACGCGGGCCTGACCTGGCCGGCTGGCGCTCGGCCTGGCCCGGTCGGCTGGCGCCTGGGCTGGCCGAGCCGCTGACGCCTGGGCGGTAGGTGCTGGGTGGCCCCGGCCGGGAAATCCGCGCGCGCCTGGCCCGGCCGGCCGGTGGCGATGCCGTAGGCAGCGCCGACGCACCGTGCCGTCCGCGCCGGTGGCGCTGGTGCCGGTGACGCGCGCGAAGCGGGACCGCCGCCTGCACGGGCAGGCACGAGTGGCGCCTGCGGTCGTGCCCCGCGCCGGCGGGGCGGCTGGCCGGTGCTGACGCACCCCGGCGCCTCCACCGGAGGCGCACCGAGAGCGTGCCCCCGTCCGGGGCGGCAACCCGCCGGGGGCGTGCCGCCGGGGCGGCAGCCCGTCGCGTGGGGAGCGTGCTGCCCGTCCGAGGCCGCACCCCGCGCCGCGGTCAGAGCCGGTAGACCCGCCGCGCGTTGTCGCGCGCGATCATGGTCGCCACGCGTCGCGCGTCGGCCTCCGACCAGTCGCCCTCGGCGACCCACCGGCCGAACGTGGTGGCCACCGCGCGGCGCCACAGCAGCGCGCCCAGGTAGTGCAGCTCCGGCGGCCCCCATGCGTCCGACGAGTACAGCTGCTTCGCGAACGGCGCCAGCTCGAACGACTCCGCCACCACCGCCACGCTGCGCACCCCGGTGTGGTTGATGCCCAGCCCCACGTCGAAGTGCACGTTCGGAAACGCCTGCGCCAGGTACCCGGCCTCGCGGTGGTACGGATAGCAGTGCAGCAGCAGGACCGGCACGTCCGGCGTCGCGCGCAGGAAGTCCAGCAGGTGCAGCGGGTTGACGCGGTGCAGGTCGAGGTCCCGGTCGCCGATCCCGGTGTGCAGCTGCAGCGGCAGGCCCCGCGCGATCGCCGCGTGCAGGCCGAACCGGATCAGCACCTCGTCGTCCAGCCGCGGCTCGTCGCCCGCGGTGTCCAGCCAGCGGCCGGCCGCCAGCGTCACCTCGGCCGGCGACGGCGGGGTCAGGTCGATGTCGAAACCCGTGCGGTAGGCGAGGATCGACTTGGCCCCCACGGCGTTCTCCGCCCGCGCGGCCAGCCGGGCGGTCAACGCGTCGGCGTAGTCGCGCCCGGACACGTTCTCCAGCGCCAGCTCCTCGGCCAGCGCCTCGAGCCGTACCACCTCGTGCGCCCGCCCGCCGGAGGCCGACTCCATGCCCTCCAGCCCGAGCAGCGAGCTGGTGGCGTACCCGGTGTCGACGATCCAGTCGCTCACCCCGGCGCCCCCGAGGAACCGCCGGGTCACCTCCTCGACGCCCAGCTCGGCGCGCCGCTGCCAGTACTCGTCGGCGGGGGCGTGCGCGGGCAGGTCGAGCACCGGGGCGCACCACCGCCGCACCGCGAAGCCCAGCTGCGAGTCGAACTGCGTCATCCACGGCGGGATCGGATCGGGGGAGCCCTCGTTGAGGTGGCCCTCGAACTCGGCCCGCTCCAGCTCGACCGTGAACGCGCCGTGCACGTGGTGGTCCACCAGCGGCACCGCGGCGACGTGCTCGGCGAGCGCGTTCATGATCAGTGTCCCCCGCTCGAGGCGTGGCCCGCACGCCACTCGGCGACGATGTGCTCCACGTCGAACGGCGCCAGGTTCAGCGGCGGCCCCGGCGGCGGGCGCCGGATCGCGGCGACGATCCGCTCGTTGATCTCGGTGAGGATCCGCCGCACCTCGGCTTCCGAATCCGCCGCGCCCGCCGCCGCCCTGGCCTGCGCCGCCTCCTTGCGCAGGGCCAGCGACGGCGGGAGGTAGGTGATGTTCTCCCGCGCCAGCTTCTCCCGCAGCCACGCGTTCTCGTCGTGCGGCTTCTTCAGCCACGCCAACGGCTTCCCCGCACCGGGCAAGTTCTCGAACTCGCCACGCTCGGCGGCCTCGCGGATCTGCTTTTCCACCCAGGTCTCGAAGCTGACGTCAGGGGGCTTGCGCTCGGTCACGGACGCCTCCTCCCGTTGTGATACCTGTCTACCACCGCCTGCCTGGACGCACTTCCTGTATTACCGTGCGGTAATGCACGCCGTCAGTGAGAAAGCGGTGGACGAGCCCACCCTGGCCGACCTGCTCGACCTCGAGGAGATCGACCGCGACCTCTACCGCGCCAACCTCGTGTTCGACGACCCCCTGCCGCTCTACGGCGGTCAGGTCGCGGCGCAGGCCCTCGCCGCGGCAGGCCGCACCGTGGACGCGGACCGGTTGCCGCACTCGCTGCACGGCTACTTCCTGCGGCCGGGTGACGCGACCCGGCCGACGATCTTCCACGTCGACCGCGACCGTGACGGCGGTAGCTACTCCGCCCGCCGGGTCGTCGCGGTGCAGAACGGCGAGGTCATCTTCAACATGTCGGCGTCCTTCCACCGCCGGGAGGAGGGCGTCGACCGCGAGGCCCACCCCGAGCGGCCCGAGGGCGACCCGGAGCAGCTGCCCAGCGGCGGCATGCCGCGGCTGTTCTCGATGCAGGGCGCGCTGCCGCCGCAGCCCTACCCGGACGGCCAGTGGCCGACGCGTTTCTGGGCGCGCTGCCGGCTCGACCTGCCCGACGACCCGCTGATCCACGCCTGTGTCCTGACCTACCTGTCGGACATCTCGTCGGGGGTCGCGGCGTTCGGCAACGAAGAGGCGTCCGCGTCGTCGAGCCTGGACCACGCGGTGTGGTTCCACCGGCCGGGCCGGCTCGACGACTGGGTGCACATGGACCTGGTGCCGCAGAGCGTCGCGGGCGCCCGCGGCTGGTACACCGGCACCGTGCGCACGCGGGACGGGGTGCTGCTGGCGAGCCTCGCGCAGGAGTGCCTGTTCCGGAACCGCAGGCGGTAGCGTCCGGCGCCACGGCGCGGATCTCGCTGGGCACGGCGATCGCGGTGGCGTTCGCACGCAACCCGAGGACGGTCGCCCAGACCGCGAACGACCTGCAGGAACTCTCCGGCGGGCGGTTGTGCTGGCGCTGCGGACACGCACACGGTGATGACGCCCGTGTTCACGCCGCCGCCGCGCCCGTACGGGCCGCCGGAGGTGCTGCTCGCCGGAGTGGGCGAGGGCCGTCAAGGGCGGCACCGCGGGGTGCCCGACCAGCCGCCAAGGGGCAGCGCCGCGGCGGGCGGCCTCGCTGCCGTCAGTGCGATAGGGCCCCGCTGGCGGGCCTGACCCTTGCCGAGGCGGTCCCAGTGCGCTCCACGTGCGGCGGCCGCGCCCATGGGCCTGACCCGCCGCCACGGCGGCCGCGGCCCCAACCAGCACAGCTCGCCCCTCAGGACGGGGAGAAGTGGTCGTCGTCCTCCTGGTGGGGTGGGTGTTCGGTCGGGGCGCCCTCCTGCTCGGCCTGCTCGTGGGGCCGCGTGAGGTTCGCGGCGCGCGCCGCCTCCTTCGCCTCGGCCAGTGCCTGCTTCGACTCGGCCAGCTCGTCGTGCTTGTCGTCCGGCACGGTCGCCTCCCTTCGTCCGCTCTCGGCTACCACTTCCGCTGGTGCGCAAACCAGTTCGGCGGCCGCGGCGAGCACGTCGGCGGGCTGGACCTGCAGCAACGCGGGGTCCGGATCGGGCGCGAACGGGTCCCCGCGGCGCAGCTCGTCGGCTGACAGCGTGCGGTGCGGGCCGGGTGGCGGTCCCCAGTGCCGGGCCGGGACGGGCCCGAACAACGTGACCGACGGAGTGCCGAAGGCGTAGGCGAGGTGCGCGATGCCCGTGTCGCCGGAGATCACCAGCCGGGCCTCGGCGACGAGTGCGGCCAGACCGAGCAGGTCCGTCCGTCCCGCGAGGCGGTCCACCGGCGCCGCGAGAGTGGCGGCGAGGTCCCGTTCGGAGACGGTACCGGTGATCACCACGCGGTGCCCGGCCGCGCGAAGGGCACGGGCGACGGTGGCGAACCGGTCGACGGGCCAGCGTTTGCTGCCGAAGGCGGCGCCGGGATGGACGACGATCGCGCCCGGTGCCTGACTGGCGCGCGTGGGCGGAGGCAGGTGGAGGTCGCCCGGGTCGGCGGGGATGCCGTGTTCGGTGAGCAGACGGCACCAGCGGACGCGTTCGTGGAGGTCGTCGATCCACACTGGACCGGGCCAGCCGTGTCCACTGTGGCCGATGCGGCGGCCGGGGTGGAGGGCGTCGAGCACGGTGTTGCTGTGCGGGCCGGTGCCGTGCAGGTTGATCGCGACGTCCGGGTGGTGGGCGCGGCGGTCGAGCGGGGCCATGCCGTGAGTGGGTAGCACGGTGTCGACGCAGCCGGTCAGCTCGACGAGCGGACCGAGCCAGCCGGAGGTCGCGAACATGATCTCGTGGTGCGGCCAGGCGCGGCGGATCGCTTTCAGCGCCGGGACGGTCACGAGGAAGTCGCCGAGTTTGAGCGCTCGCAGCGCCACGACGTGCCCCACACCGGTGCCACTACCCCGGGCGCGGCCGGTGAAACGGTGTTCAGCCGCGCGGGGCGTACATGATGACCGCGACCCCCGCGAGGCAGATGAGCGCGCCGAGGACGTCGAACCGGTCGGGCCGGTACCCGTCGGCGACCATGCCCCAGGCCAGCGACCCGGCGACGAACACACCCCCGTAGGCGGCGAGGATGCGGCCGAAGTGGGCGTCCGGCTGCAGGGTGGCGACGAAGCCGTACAGCCCGAGGGCGATGACGCCCGCCCCGGCCCAGATCCAGCCGCGGTGCTCCCGGACACCCTGCCAGACGAGCCAGGCCCCACCGATCTCGGCGAGCGCCGCGAGCACGAACAACGCGATCGAGCGCAGAATCAGCACGCCCCGACCCTAGTTGGGGTGTCCGGCCGGCGGGGGATGGCTGGTGAGCGTGCCGCGCGGGGCGGGTGTCCGCGCGGCACGCTCACCAGCCATC
>NZ_PQHY01000110.1:0-17773 GCF_003385175.1 Amycolatopsis ruanii | reverse complement strand
AGGTACTCTTTCCCGCCTTGACGCCGCTGCTCGGCGACCAATACACACTCAACGAGGGGGGGCGGGGGAGGTGTGGGGCTTGGTCGATCGGCTTCCGTTGCCGGCTTGCGGTTTGCAGGGCTGCCGCGCGGGCAGCCGCCTACCAGCGCAGTTGCGTTGCCGTCTGCCCGTCACGGGCGTTGGCCCGGCCCGCCCTGCAGCCGGATAGTTGCGTTGCCGACCGCCGGTCGCGCCGCTGGCCCGGACCGCCCCGCACCCGAGACCCTTGCCTCGCCGACCGACGGTCGTGTCCGCTGGCCCGGACCGCCCCGCACCCGAGACCCTTGCCTCGCCGGCCGCCCGTTCCTCCTCCCCCGCCTCCCTTCCTACTGGCCGTGCACCACCACGCCCCGGATGTTCTTCCCCGCCACCAGGTCCTCGTACCCCTGGTTCACGTCCTCCAGCCGGTAGCGACTGGTCACCAGCTCGTCCAGCTTCAACGTCCCGGCCTGGTACAGGTCCAGCATCTTCAGGATGTCCCGCTGCGGATTCCCACTGCCGAACAGGCTGCCCTTGATCGTCTTCTCCCACAGGGTCAGCACCGCGCCGGAGACGTGGATCGTCGCCTTCGCGGGGTCGGCCAGGCCCGTCACCACGACCACCCCGCCCTTGCCGACGACGTCGAACGCCGCCGACATGACCTCCTCGTCCACCACCCCGACCGTGACCAGCGCCTTGTCCGCGCCCTGGCCCCGGGTCAGCTCCGCCACCACTTCGTGCGCCTCCGCGGCGGTGGCGAACGCGTGCGTGGCGCCCAGCTTCAACGCGGTGTCCCGCTTGAACGCCAACGGATCGACCACCACGACGTGCTTCGCCCCGGCGTGTGCCGCGCCCTGCACCGAGTTGATGCCGATTCCGCCGATCCCGTACACCACCACGGTTTCGCCCGGGCGCACGTCACCCGCGTACACCGCCGTGCCCCACCCGGTCGGCACCCCGCAGCCGACGAGCACCGCGGTCTCCAGCGGCACGCTTTCGTCCACTTTGACCACCGAGTGCTGCGAAATCGTGGAGTACTCGGCGAACGTGCCCAGCATGCACATCTGGCCGTAGTCCACCCCGCCGGAGTGGAACCGGAAACTGCCGTCCGGGAAGCTGCCCTCCAGGATCGTCGCGCCCATGTCGCACAGGCTCTGGTGCCCGGTGGCGCAGTAGCGGCACGTGCCGCAGTTCGGGATGAACGAGCACACGACATGATCGCCGGGCTTGACCTTCGTCACCCCCGGCCCGACCTCTTCGATGATCCCGGCGCCCTCGTGCCCGCCGACGATCGGGAACCGCGGCGGCAGGTCGCCGTCGGACAGGTGCAGGTCCGAGTGGCACAACCCGGCCGCGACGTACCGGATGAGGACCTCACCCTCCCGCGGGCCGTCCAGGTCCAGCTCGGTGATCTCGAACGGGGTCTTGAAGTCCGTCAGAACAGCTGCCTTGACCTTCATGGGAATTCTCCTCAGAGCGCGACGTTGACGGCTTTGGTCTGGGTGTAGAGGTCGATGGCCTCGGCGCCGAGCTCGCGGCCCCAGCCGGACTGCTTGTACCCGCCGAACGGGATCGCGGTGTCGAAGCCGTTGTAGCAGTTGACCCACACCGAACCGGCCTTGATCTGCTTGGCCACCCGGTGCGCCTTGGAGATGTCCCGCGTCCAGATGCCGGCGGCGAGGCCGTACTCGGTGTTGTTCGCGGCCGCGGCGAGACCGTCCTCGGCCGAGAACGGGATCGCGGCCACCACCGGCCCGAAGATCTCCTCGCGCACCACGCTCATGTCCTCGCGCACGTCCACCAGCACCGTCGGCTCGACGTAGTAGCCGGAATCGCCGTGACGGCCGCCGCCGGTGAGGGCGCGGGCGCCGTCGGCGAGGCCCTGCCGCAGGTAGCTGGTGACCCGGTCGAGCTGCTCCTGCGACACGAGCGGGCCGAGCTGTGTGGCCGGGTCCAGGCCGGGGCCGATCTTGACCTGGCCGGCGAACTCGGCGACGCCCTGGGTGAACTCGTCGAAGATGGACTCCTCGACGAACAACCGCGTGCCGGCCACGCAGCACTGGCCGTGGTTGAACAGCCAGGCGTTGGCCGAACCGGGGATCGCGGCTTCGAGGTCGGCGTCGGCGAACACGATGTTGGGGCTCTTGCCGCCCAGCTCCAGCGACACCTTCTTCAGGTTGCCCTTGGCCGCGTCGACGATCTTCTTGCCCACCTCGGTGGAGCCGGTGAAGGCGACCTTGTCGACGTCGTCGTGCGCGGCCAGCGCCGCGCCCGCGTCGCCGAACCCGGTGACGATGTTGACCACGCCGTCCGGGAACCCGGCTTCGCAGAACAGCTCGCCCAGCAGCAGCGCGGTGAGCGGGGTCTGTTCGGCCGGCTTGAGGATGACCGTGTTGCCCGCCGCGAGCGCGGGGGCCAGCTTGAACGCGGCCATCACCAGCGGGAAGTTCCACGGGATGATCTGCGCGCACACCCCGACCGGTTCACGCAGCGTGTAGGCGTGCCACTGGCTGCCCGGGATCCACGGCACCGAAGGGGTGATCGTGCGGCCCTCGATCTTGGTCGCCCATCCCGCGTAGTAGTGGAAGATGTCGGCCGACCAGGCGACGTCGACCCCCTGCGCGACGGCCACCGACTTGCCGTTGTCGAGCGCCTCCAGCTGCGCGAACTGCTCGGCGCGGTCCAGCAGCAGGTCGCCCATGCGCCAGATCAGGCGCTGCCGCTCCGACGGGGTGGTGCGGGACCACGGCCCGTCGTCGAACGCGCGCCGCGCCGCGGCCACCGCGCGGTCGACGTCCTCGGCGGCGCCGTGCGCCACCTCGGTGATCTTCTCCCCCGTGGCGGGGTCGAAGGTGGGGAACGTCCGGCCCGACGCCGCGTTCACCCACTGCCCGCCGATCAGCAGCTGCTTGGTTCCGGACACGAACTCCCGCACCGCCGGCCGCACGGCCTGCTCCGCTACCGCAGTCACACCAACCTCCTCGTCGTGGACGTGGCGGTAATGGTGACCTGCGCAACAACGAGCTAACCGTGTCAAGTTGACACAGTGACGCCCGCCGCGGCGGGCTGGTTCCCGGCTACGGGTCAGCTCAGCCGCAGGCTCCGGACCCGGCGGTGCAGCGTCGAGCGGCTGATGCCGAGCAGCTTGGCGGCCTGGGCCTTGTTCCCGCCGCAGTCCCGCAGCGCCGCGGCGATCGCGTCGTGTTCGAGTTGCTCGATCGGCGTCAGCCGGCGTGCTTCCGGGCTGCCCTGGTAGGCCTCGGGCAGGTCGCGCGGCAGCACGTCCCCACACGCCCGGCTAGCCGCGATGTGCCGCAGCAGCGCCTTCAGCTCACGCAGGTTCCCCGGCCACGGCTGCGCGGCCAGCACCTCCAGCGTGCGCGGGACGAACCGGAGCGTGGACCCGAGATCGGCCAGCATCGCCGCGACCAGGGCAGGCAACTCGTCCCGCCGGGAGCGCAGCGGGGCCAGCTCGCGGCGGGCGATGCAGCGGCTGGCGAGGTCGGCGGCGGGTCCGGTCAGCTCGGACGGCGGCGGGCCGGTGAGCGCGACCCAGCACGCGCCACGGTCCATGATCGCGGCGAGCCGGGCGGCGGCCTCGGACGGCAGCAGCGCGATGTTCTCGACCACCAGCAGCCCGGTGTGCGACGCGGCGAGCTGGTCGAGGGTGGGCGCCCAGTGCTGGGCGTCGACGGCGTCGAGCACGGCCGGCGCCGAATCGCCCGCCAGCTCGCGGGCCACGGTCGAGCGGCCGGTGCCGGGCTCGCCGCTGATGAGCACGTGCGTGCGCTGCTCGCGGTAGGCCGCGAAGTCGCGCTGCACCGGCCGCGGGGTGACGCGGCGCGGGATCGCCTGCACGGCGGGCGGTTCCAGCTCGAACAGCACACCGGACGCGCCGCTGATGCGCTCGAACGACACGTCCGCGACCCGGCCCGAGGACAGCCGGACGCTGCGCGCCTGCCGGACACCGAACGGGGCGTCCATCGCGAGCCCACGCAGGACGGCCTGGTCGGCGGCGTCGAGCAGGTCGGTGGCGGCGGCGTTGGCGAGCACCACGTCGTCGCCCAGGACCAGGACCGGGCGCAGGCGGTTGAGGGCGGCGGCCTGGTAGGCGGCGAGCATGCGCTGCTCGGCGGCGCGCGAGCCGGCCAGCAGGCGCTGTTCGATGTCGGCGACCGCGCGGCGCAGGAACGGGCCGAGCAGCGGATTCGCGTGGCCGGCGAGGCAGGTGATGTCGAGGACGCCCTCCAGCCGGCGGGTCACCGGGTGCGTGATCGGGTGGCCGTAGCAGGCGAAGGGCTTGAAGCTGTCGATGAAGTGCTCGTGCCCGTGCACGGCGAGGCCCTGGCGCAGCTCGAAGACGGTGGCGATCGAGTTGGTGCCGGTGTTCTCCTCGGTGAAGCGGGTGCCGGGCACGACGCCGATGCGGTCGAAGGTCGCCTCCAGGTGGCGCTCACCGAAGCGGCGGTCGACGATCCAGGCGTCGCGGTCGGCCAGGACGAGGCCGAACGCGGTGCCGGCGAGCTCGCGGCTGGCCTGGTCGAGGACCGGTTCGGCGGCGAGGACGAGCCTGCTGCGCCGGTCGATGTCCTCGACGGTCAGCCGGTCGACCGCGGCGTCCGGCCGGAGCCCGGACAGCTCGGCCCGCCGCCACGACGACGCGATCTCGGGCCGCAGCGCGGCGTCCTCCATCCTCGCCTCCTTTGGCGCCGATGACCGAGCCACGTTAGCAGCGGTTAACGGGACGGGTCGAGAAGTTGCCCCCGTCCGGGGGTCCCCAGGACGCCGTGGGCGATGCCTGGGCGGCGTGGTCCTCGCCTACGCCACGGGCGGAGCGTGCTCGATCTGTTCGCGGAGGATGTCGCCGTGCCCCGCGTGCCGCGCGAACTCCTCGATCATCGAGAGCAGCGTCCACCGCATGCTGACCGTTCCCTCACGGGAATTGTGCTTGGTGTCGTCGAGGTCGAAGCGGGCGGCGATCTCGCGTGATCGTTCGCTGGCGCGTTCGAACTCGGCGATCACGTCAGCCACGGACTCGTCGGCGGCGACGGCGAAGGTGCCCTCGTCCCGGTTCGAGTACCCGTCGCATTCGGACTCGTCGAGCCCCGCCCAGAACCGCTGGAACCAGATCCGTTCGGCGGCCGCGGCGTGCTTGATCAAGGAAACGGGTGTGGTGAGGGACGCGACGAGCCGGCGGCGGGCGTCGGCTTCGGAGAGGCCGCGCACGGACGCGATCAGCGCCGCGCGGTTGCGATCGAGCATGTTTTCGATGATCGCGCGTTCCGCGCCATCGGTGATTCTGTTGCTGGGCATGGGTTTCACTCCGTTCTCGGGCAGGGCTGAAGAACCGGCGTGCGGGGAGGGTGTCGATGCGGGCAGAACCGGAACACCGCAGTCGAGACGAGTCGCGGGGCAGAGCCCGGAGAGGCGCGACGGAATGATCCTAGGGCGTCCTGGACAGCGGGGTCAACGCGGTTCTAGGCCCCACCGCGGTCCAGGGCGCGGGCCAGCACCTGCGCCAGGTGCAGCGCCCGCCGCCCGGTGAGGTCGTCGATCTGGGTGCGGCAGCTGAAGCCGTCCGCGAGGACCATCGTGTCCTCCGGGGCGGCCTCCACCTCCGGCACCAGCACCCGCCGCGCCGCGGCGACCGACACCTCGTAGTGCCCCTTCTCCACCCCGAAGTTCCCGGCCAGCCCGCAGCACCCGGAGTCCAGCGTCCGGTTCGCCACCCCCACCCGGCGCAACAACCGCTCGTCCGCCGCGTTACCCATCACCGCGTGCTGGTGGCAGTGCTGCTGCGTGATCGCCGACGCCTCCACCTGCGGGAACTCCACGTCCGGCGCGTACTTCTCCAGGAACTCCGCCAGCGTGAACGCCCGCGACGGCAGCCCGTGCAGCTCGCCGTCGTCCAGCAGCTCGCGCGAGTCGTGCCGGAACACCGCCAGGCAGCTCGGCTCCAGCCCCACGATGGGCGTGCCCGCCTCCAGCTCCGGCCGCAGCACCCGCCGCATCCGCTCCAGCACCCGGCGCGCCACCCCGAGCTGCCCGGTCGAGATCCAGGTCAGCCCGCAGCACACCGACGACGACGGCAGCACCACGTCGAATCCGGCGTGCTCCAGCACCCGCACCGCGTCGTGCCCGACCTCGGGCGACAGGAAGTTCGTGAACGTGTCCGGCCACAGCACCACCCGCGGGCGCCCCCGCTCCTGCGCGCGGAACCCGCGCCGGAACGTGCGCGGCGCGAACCGGGGCAGCGACCGCTCCGGCGTGATCCCGCCTGCCTTCTTCACCAGCCCGGACAACCGCCCGCCCAGCACGCGGTTCGCCAGCCGCGGCGCGCCCGACGCCAGCCGCGCCAGCACCGGCAGGAACCCGAGCGTGTAGTGGCTCGCCGGGCGCAGCCGCCCCGCGTAGTGCTGGTGCAGGAACTCCGCCTTGTACGAAGCCATGTCCACGTTGACCGGACAGTCGGACAGGCATCCCTTGCACGCCAGGCACAAGTCGAGCGCTTCGAGCACCTCGGACGACCGCCACCCGTCGGTGACCGTCTCCCCGCGCATCATCTCGAACAACAACCGCGATCGTCCGCGCGTGGAATGCTCCTCGCGCCCGGTGACCATGTAGCTCGGGCACATCACGCCGGACGACTTGTCGACACAGGCCCCGACTCCGACGCACCGCCGGGTCGCGGTCGCGACGCTGCCGCCGTCGTGCGGGTACTTCAGCGTGACCGGCAGCGAGCGCACCGGCCCGTCGAACCGCAGGTCCGCGTCCAGTTTCCGGGGCCGCACCAGGTTGCCGGGGTTGAACAGGTCGCCGGGGTCCCAGATCGCCTTGAACCGCTCGAACAGCGCCAGGATCTCCGGCGGGTACATCCGCGACAGCAGCTCCGCGCGCGCCTGCCCGTCGCCGTGCTCGCCGGACAGCGACCCGCCGTGCCGCACCACGAGATCGGCCGCGTCCTCCAGGAACCCGCGGAACTGCCGGCGCCCCTCCTCGGTGATCAGGCCGAAGTTGATGCGCACGTGCACGCAGCCCTCGCCGAAGTGTCCATACGGGACACCGCGCAACCCGTACTTCCCCAGCAGCGCCCGGAAATCCCGCAGGTACCCGCCGAGGTTGGCGGGCGGGACCGCGGAGTCCTCCCATCCCGGCCACGCCTCCGACCCGTCCGGCATCCGGGTCACGATCCCGGCCGCGGCCTCGCGCACCGACCACAGCACCCGCTGGTCGGCCGGCCGCGTCTCCACGACCGTCGCCGCCCCGGTCTCCCGCTCCAGCACCGCCGCGACCTCGGCGGCCCGCGCCGCCGCCTCCGCCGGATCCGCTCCCCCGACCTCGACGAACAGCCACCCGCGCCCCGCGGGCAGCAGGTCGACCGCCGGGTGGGACCGGCGCATCAGCAGTGAGTCGATGAGGTCGCGGCCCATGCCCTCGACGGTCAACGGCTTCAGCGGCAGCACCGACGGCACGGCGTCGGTCGCCGCGACGTCGTCGGCGTACCCCGCGACGACCAGCGCGCGAGCCGCGGGCGCGGGCACCAGCCGCACGGTGATCTCGGTCAGCAGCACGCACGTGCCCTCGGTGCCGACCAGCGCGCGGACCAGGTTCGTGCCGTTCTCCGGCAGCAGCTGGTCCAGCGCGTACCCCGACACTCGCCGCGGGATCGACGGGAACGACGTGCGCAGCAGGGCCAGGTTGTCCAGCGCGAGCTGCTTCGACGCGGCCACCCGCGGATCGTCCGGCAGCGACGGGCCGATGGTCAGCCGCGTCCCGTCCGCGGTCAGCACGTCCAGCGCGACCACGTTGTCCGCGGTCCGCCCCCACGCCACCGAGTGCGACCCGCACGCGTCGTTGCCGACCATCCCGCCGATCGTGCACCGGCTGTGGGTCGACGGATCCGGCCCGAACGTCAGCCCGTGTGGCGCGGCCGCCGCCCGCAGGGCGTCCAGCACCACCCCGGGTTGCACGCGCGCGGTCCGCGCCTCCGGGTCGATCTCCAGCACCCGGTTCAGGTGCCGGCTGTAGTCGATGACCACGCCCTCGCCGAGCGCCTGACCGCCGATGCTGGTGCCGGCACCGCGCGCGGTGATGGGGATCCGGAACTCCCGGCACAGCCGGACGGTCGTCGCCAGATCCTCCACAGTGGACGGGAACACGACGGCCAGCGGCACGTGCCGGTAGTTCGACGCGTCCATGCTGTAGGTCGCGCGTGCCGTCGTGCCGGACTCCACCTCACCGGTGAGCGCGCGGCCCAGCTCCGCCAGGAACCGGGCCACCCGCTCGTCCGCGACCACCGTCATGAAGCCGGATCCCCCGGCAGCGGATCACCGGCGCGCAGCGGCGCGGCGGCGAACCGGCCCTCGTGGGCGAGCACCGGACGGCGGTCACCGGCCAGCTCCGGGTACTTCTGCTCCAGCTTCTCCCGCCGGGTCATCTGCCGGTGCCAGTGCCGCACCGTCTCCCGGTCGCCGTTGCCGGTCCCGCGCCAGCTCTTCGGCGCGTCGTCCCGGCTGGGCCCGGCCGAGGCGACCCCGCCGAGCCGCACCGCGGGCGGCTGGCGGTGCGGCACCGACCCGCATCCGCAGGCCGGCGCGGGCGAGGAGAACGACGGCACGAGCGCCTCGAACCGGTTCCCGCACTCACAGGAGTAGTCGTAGATCGGCATCGGATCACCAGTTCTCGATCGACTGGGCGAAGATCGCTTCGAGGTCCTCGCCGCGCACCGGCCGCGGGGCCGTGGCCAGCAGCCGCTCCTGCTTGAGCGTGCCGTCGACCAGGTCCGGGATGTCGCTCTCGTCGTAGCCGACGCCACCTATCCCGTTCGGGGTGCCGATGTCCCGCATCAGCGACGACAGGACGAACGGCAGCTGGTCCACCGGGTCACGCTGCTGGGGCGCGTGCGGGTCGAGGATCCGCGCGGCCCGCAGGTGCTTGTCCGGGCTGGTCGGGAAGGTGAACCGGAACGCGGCCGGCGCGGTCAGCGACACCGACTCGCCGTGCGGGACCATCGCCTCGTCCTGCGGGTAGTTCTTCGGCCGGTACTCCTTCACCCGCCCGGCGATCGGGTAGGCGCAGGCGTGCGGGATGTGCACGCCCGCGTTGCCGAAGCCCATGCCGGCGAAGGTCGCGGCCAGCATCATGTCCGTGCGCGCGGCCAGGTCGCCGCCGTTGAGCACGGCCTTGCGGAACGAGCGGGCCAGCAGGGTCAGCGCCTGCTCGGTCCAGGCGTCGGAGATCGGGTTGGACCCGCAGTAGGCGACCCGGGTCTCCGGGCGGTGCCGGGCGAAGGAGTCGAACGGCTTGGCCGTGTAGGACTCCAGCGCGTGGCACAGCACGTCCATGCCGCTGGCCGCGGTCACCTCGGGCGGCATGCTCAGCGTGAGCAGCGGGTCGACGACCGCCATCGACGGCCGCAGCCGCGGGTGGCTGATGCCGGACTTCACCTTCAGGTCGAGGAAGTCCATGATGCACACCGGCGTCGTCTCCGAGCCGGTGCCGGCCGTGGTCGGCACCGCGACCAGCGGCTTGAGCGGCCCGGCCGGCGCCTTGCCCTGCCCGATCGGTTTGTTGACGTAGTCGTAGAGGTCGGCCGGGTAGGTGGTCATCAGGTTGATGGCCTTGGCGGTGTCGATCGACGAGCCGCCGCCGACGGCGATGAACCCGTCCCACTCCGACTGCTTGGCGAAGTCCACCGCGGCCTGGATGCTGGCGTCGGTCGGCTCGACGTGCACCTGGTCGTAGACCTCGACGGTCAGCCCGCCGGCCCTGGCGGCGTCGGCGACCCGCTGCGGCACGCCGGTCGCGGCGACCCCCGGGTCGGTGACGATGAGGACCCGCTCCGCGCCCATCTGCGCGAGGTCCCAGCCGATCTCGTCGACGGCACCGGCGCCGAACTTCAGCGGCGTGGCGCCCCAGGTGAAGACGGTCTCGTTGAGGTATTCGGTCATCCCCGTGCCTTTCAGCCGAAGTACCCGTCGGGGGCGAACGGAAGCTTGGTGGCCTGCTCCGGGTCGTGCCCGAAGATCACCTCGGCGTTCGTCTCCTCGGCGATGCGGCGCAGCTTCTCCACCGACTCCAGCCAGCGCACGCTGTCCCAGACGATCGCGGCGCCGATGGCCGGCGGGCCCCAGCTCTCGCTGAGGTAGACGGCGTCGGAGGTGAAGATCTTGGTGCCCGCCTCCGGCAGGTCCACCCGCAGGGACATCGTCCCCCAGGTGTGGCCCGGTGTCGCGATGACGCTGACCCCCGGCGCGATTTCGGCGTCCCCGGAGACCAGTTCGTAGTCGATGCCCTCGTAGTCGACCTTGACGTGGGCGCCCTGGAACGGCCCGTCGAAACCGAACGCGCCCTCGTGCTCGTCGCGGTTGACGATGAACCGGGTCTTGCCGCCTGCGAACAGCTTCACGTTCGCCGAGTGGTCGAAGTGCAGGTGGGACAGCACGACCACGTCGATGTCGTCCGGCGTCAGCTCCAGAGCGGCCAGCGAGTCCTGCAGGTAGGTGGTGCCCTCCTGGACCGGGAAGAACTCCTGCAGCCCGGTCGGCGCCCAGCGGGTCTCCCAGTCCTGCGGGACGCCGGTGTCCCAGAGGATGCGACCGTCCGGGTGCTCGATGAGCACCGCGTGGGTCGGGCAGGTCGTCCACACCGCTTCCTTGCGGGTGTTCGAGCGGTCGGTGATGGTCGCGCCCGGCTTGAGCAGCAGCCAGGTCTGGTCGCACTCCATGGTTCCGGTCTTGAGCAGGTGGACCTTGCTCGGTGCCGACATCTGCGCCTCCTTGCGCGTCAGGGCAGGGCCGAGCACAGAGTGGCATGTAGCATGCTACTCGTCAACGACGTGGGTAGCCGGTCCACTCCAACGAGACCGGCGGCACCGCGTCCCCGCTCGCTGCCGCCTCCTGGCCGATCAGCAGACGGCCGGTGTGCAGCAGGTGGGCGCGCATGGACTCGGCCGCCTCGTCGGCCTTGCCCGCCCCGATGAGCGTGAAGATCTCCTCGTGCTCGGCGAGGATGTCGTGCAGGCTGCGCGAGGTGTCGACGGTGGAAGTGCCGCGCAGCAGGACCATGTCGCGCAGCGAGTCGATGTAGCGGGCGAGGCGCAGGTTGCCGGACGCCTCGTTGATGATCAGGTGGAAGCGCCGGTCGGCGGCCATGAAGGTGGCTTCGTCGTGCTTGTCCGCGGCGGCGCGCATCGCCTTGAGCTGGGCGCCCAGCTCCTTGACCCAGGCCGTGGTGCGCTGGGTGACGGCGCGGTAGGTCGCCGGGACCTCGAGCAGCAGCCGGATGGCGAAGACCTCCTCCAGGTCGTGCAGGGAGGTCTGGAGGATCCGCACGCCCCGGTTGCGTTCGAACCGCACCATGCCGCGCTCGGCCAGCTGGATCAGCGCCTCGCGCACCGGCGTCCGGGACACGCCGAGCCGCTCGGCGAGGTCGTGCACCGAGTACAGGCTGCCCGCGACGAGTTCACCGTTGACGATGGCGGTCTTGAGCTCGTCGAGGATCTTCCCGGCGAGGTTGGCGTCGTTCCCGATCTGCCGCATCCGGGCATTTTCCCACGAAGGCGGGCCGCGGACGGCCCCGCTGGCAGGATGACCGCGTGGCGACAGACGCGCGGCGACCGGGGCGGCCCAGGACAGGGGTGCGGGAGGCGGTGCTGGCCGCGGCCGAGGAAATCCTCGCCGAAGCCGGCGTCGCCCGCCTGTCGACGAAGGAGATCGCCCGGCGGGCCGGGGTGGCCGAGTCGAGCATCTTCTACCACTTCGGGGACCGGCTCGGGCTGCTGCGCGCCGTGGTCCACCTGCATCTGCCGCGGTACAAGGAGGTGGCGGCGGAGGTCGGCCGGCGGGCCGGGCACGGCAGCGTGCGGGACAACCTCGTCGAACTGCTCGACAGCCTGGAGGCGTTCTACACGCGCATCACGCCGGTCCTGGCCGTGGTGCAGGCCGACCACGAGCTGCGTGATCTCTTCACGAAGCGCAGCGCCGAGGCCGACATCGGTCCGCGCCGCGGCCTCGCACCCGTCGTGGACTACCTCGCCAGGGAACGGGATCTCGGCCGGGTGCGCGCCGATGCCGACCTGGACGCCGTCGCCCTGATCATCCTCGGCACGGCCCACCAGCGCGCCGTGTACCGCGTGCTGGGCGGCACTCCCGGGGTCGCGGGCACGGCACAGGTGGTGGAGACCCTCCTGCCGGGCCTGCTCCCGGGCTGACCCCGCACATTCCGCTGGACCACCCGCGTCCGAGCACGCTATATTTTCTGAGTAGAAACTCAGCAATAGGAGGCTCCCATGGTCCGGTACGTCACCGCCTTCGCGTTGCTGGCCACCGGCCTGCTGGCGGGAGCCTTCGGCTATGGCGCCGTCAACCTGGTGTCCGCGTTCAACGCGGTGCCGCTCGACGTGCGCCTGACCTTCCACACGGCCCTCATGCACCTCAACGGCGTGGTCATGCAGACGACGATGGCGCTGGCGATCCTGAGTTCGCTCGCGCTGGCCGTGCTCAGCCGTGGCGCGTCGCGGTATCTGGCGGGCGCGGCTGGTGCGCTGGCGCTGGCATCGTTGCTGATCACCCGGTTCGGCAACGTCCCGATCAACGGACGGATCAAGGTGTGGGCGGTCACCGGGGCACCGGCCGACCACGCGTCGATCCTGCATCGGTGGGAGGCGTTCAACGTCGCGCGCTCGCTGACCGCGCTCATCGCGTTCGTACTGGTCATCACCGTCGGCGCGCGGATCGTCCGGACACGGCGCGTCGAGAGCGGCGCGGTTGCCCTTCCGGTCTGATCGCCCGTTTCGCGGCTGCCCCGCCGGGTACGCCCCACGTCATGGACGCGGAGATCACCTTGCGTGTCGACGGCGCCACCCACCGGCTGACGCTCGACAGCCGCACCACCCTCCTGGACGCCCTGCGTGACCGGCTCGGCATCACCAGCCCGAAGAAGGGCTGCGACCACGGCCAGTGCGGCGCCTGCACGGTCCTGGTCGGCGGCCGCCGGATCCTGTCGTGCCTGTCGCTGGCCGTCGCGCAGAACGGGGCCGAGGTCACCACCGCCGCGGGACTCGCGCCGGACGGTGAGCTGCACCCGGTGCAGCGCGCGTTCCTGGAGCACGACGGGTTCCAGTGCGGCTACTGCACGCCGGGCCAGATCTGTTCCGCGGTGGGCGTGCTGGACGAGGTCAAGCAGGGCTGGCCGAGCCACGCGAGCCCGGACGTGAGCGCCCGCCCCGCCCTGACGCGCGCCGAGATCGCCGAGCGGATGAGCGGCAACCTGTGCCGGTGCGCCGCCTACGCGGGCATCGTCGGCGCGATCGAGGAGGCGGCCGAGTGAAGCCGTTCACCTACGACTCCCCCGCCGACGCCGCCACCGCCGTCCGCGCCGTCGCCGCCGACCCGTCGGCCGTGTTCCTGGCCGGCGGCACGAACCTGGTCGACCACCTCAAGCTCGGCATCGCGCGCCCGGGACGGCTCGTCGACGTCACCCACCTGACCTCGGCCGAGATCACCGAACGCGACGGCGTGCTCTCGATCGGCGCCGGCGTGCGCAACAGCGACCTGGCCGCCGACCCGCGCATCCGGTCGCGCTACCCGGTGCTGGCCGAGTCGCTGCTCGCCGGGGCGTCCGGGCAGCTGCGCAACATGGCCACCACCGGCGGGAACCCGTTGCAGCGCACGCGGTGCGTGTACTTCCAGGACGTCACGACGCCGTGCAACAAGCGCGAGCCCGGCTCCGGGTGCTCCGCGATCGGCGGCTACACCCGCTACCACGCGATCCTCGGCGCCTCCGAGCACTGCGTCGCCACGCACCCCTCCGACCTGGCGGTCGCGCTGGCCGCGCTCGACGCCGAGGTGCGCGTGCTCGGCCCGGACGGCGAGCGCACGATCCCGTTCACCGAACTGCACCGCCTGCCCGGCGACTCGCCGGAGCGGGACACCGTGCTGGCGCACGGCGACCTGATCACCTCGATCGACCTGCCTGCCCCGGCCGCGTCCCGGCAGCGCTACCGCAAGGTCCGCGACCGCGCGTCCTACGCGTTCGCGCTGGTGTCGGTGGCCGCGTTGCTGCGCGTCGAGGACGGCGTGGTCGCGGACGCGCGGATCGCGTTCGGCGGTGTCGCGCACAAACCGTGGCGCGCCTGGCAGGCCGAGGACGTGCTGCGCGGCGCGCCCGCCACCGACGACACGTTCCGCGCGGCCGCCGCGGCGGAGCTGGCGCAGGCGCGGCCGTTGCCCGGCAACGAGTTCAAGGTCCCGCTGCTGACCCGCACCCTCGTCGCCGTGCTCCGGGAGCTGTCATGATCGGTGAACCGCTGGTGCGGCGGGACGGTGCGCGCAAGGTCACCGGCACCGCCACCTACGCCTACGAGACCCCCGTCGACGCGCCGGTGTTCTGCCACCCCGTCCAGGCCACCGTGGCGCGCGGCCGGATCGCCGCGATCCACACCGCCGAGGCGGAGATGCTCGACGGCGTGCTGGACGTCATCACCTACCGCACCGCCGAACGGCTGGCGTCCAGAGAGGACGCCGAGCTGGCCGTGCTGCAGGACCGCGAGGTCGCCTTCCGCGGCCAGGTGATCGGCCTGGTGGTCGCGCGGACCTCGGAGATCGCGCGGCACGGCGCGGAGCTGGTGTTCGCCACCTACGACGAGCGCGAGCACGACACCGAGCTGTCCGCGGACCGCGACGACCTGTACAAACCGGAGAAGGTCAACCCCGCGTTCCCCACCGACACCGCCACCGGCGACGTCGACGCGGCGATGGCCTCCGCCGACGTGACGGTCGAGCAGACCTACCGCACGGCGATGTACCACAACAACCCGCTGGAGCCGCACGCGACGACGGCGTTGTGGGACAACGACTTCCTGACCCTGTGGGACTCGACGCAGGGCGTGCACCCGTCGCGCAAGGCGATCGCGAAGGTGTTCGGGCTGCCCGAGGAGCGGGTGCGGGTGGTGTGCCCGTACGTCGGCGGCGGGTTCGGTTCGAAGGGCCTGCCGCACGCGAACGTGGTGCTGGCCGCGATGGCCGCGCGGGCGTACCCGGGACGGCCGGTGAAGCTCGCGCTGACGCGGCAGCAGATGTTCTCGCTGGCCGGGTACCGGACGCCGACGATCCAGAAGATGCGGCTCGGCGCGACGCGTGACGGCAGGCTGACCGCGATCGGGTTCGACGTGGTCGAGCAGACCTCGCGGATCAAGGAGTTCGCGGAGCAGACCGCGTTGCCGGCGCGCATGATGTACGCCGCCCCGAACCGCCGCACCACGCACCGGCTGGCCGCGCTGGACGTGCCGGTGCCGTCGTGGATGCGGGCGCCCGGCGAGTGCCCCGGCATGTTCGGGCCCGAGGTGGCGATGGACGAACTGGCCCACCAGCTGGGCATCGACCCGGTCGAGTTGCGGGTGCGCAACGAGCCCGAGGTGGACCCCGATTCGGGCCGCCCGTTCTCCAGCCGGCACCTGGTGGACTGCCTGCGCGAGGGCGCCCGGCGGTTCGGCTGGGACTCGCGGGACCCGCGGCCGGGCGTGCGGATGGCGGACGGCTGGCTGGTCGGCACCGGGGTCGCGTCGTCGGTGTACCCGTCGTCGACGCGGCCCGGGTCGACCGCGGTGGTGCGGTTCGAGGGCGGCCGGTACGCGGTGGAGATCGGCGCGGCGGACCTGGGGACCGGCGCGTGGACGGTGCTGCCGCAGATCGCCGCGGAGGCCCTGGAGGTGCCGGTCGAGGAGATCGACATGCGCCTCGGCGACACGGCGTACCCGAAGGCGGCGGTGGCTGGCGGGTCGACGGGCACCGCGACGTGGGGTTCGGCGGTGTTCGAGGCGGCACGCACGTTCCGCGACAAGTTCGGCCGCGACCCCGCCGACGGCGACGAGGCCGACGCGACGACCGGGGACAACCCGGCGCGCAAGGAGTACGCGATGTACGCGTTCGGCGCGCAGTTCGCCGAGGCGCGGGTGCACGCGGACACCGGCGAGATCCGGGTGCCGCGGCTGCTCGGGGTGTTCGCCGCCGGGCGGATCGTCAACCCGCGGACCGCGCGGTCGCAGTTCCTCGGCGGCATGACGATGGGGCTGTCCATGGCGCTGCACGAGGAGAGCGTGTGGGACCCGCGGTTCGGGCAGGTGGTGAACCACGACCTGGCCGAGTACCACATTTCGGTGAACGCCGACGCCGGCGACATCCAGGCGCACTGGCTCGACGAGCACGACCCGCACGTGAACGCGCTGGGGGTCAAGGGGATCGGCGAGATCGGGATCGTGGGCACGGCGGCGGCGGTGGCGAACGCGGTGTTCCACGCGACCGGGGCGCGGATCCGGGACCTGCCGATCACGCTGGACAAGGTGCTGCCCGCGTTGCCGTGAATTGTCGGTGGGTGCCGTTATGGTCGGCCCGTGGAGGAATTCCGGATCGCGATCGACGAGGGTGAACTGGCGGACCTGAGGGACCGGCTGGAGCGCACGCGCTGGCCGGACGCCGAGACGGTGGACGACTGGTCGCAGGGGGTGCCGCTGGCGTACCTGCGGTCGTTGTGCGCGTACTGGGCGGACGGGTACGACTGGCGGGCGTTCGAGAAGCGGGTGAACGAGCTGCCGCAGTACCGGACGACGGTGGACGGGGTGGGCATCCACTTCGCGCACGTGCGTTCGCCGCACCCCGGCGCGTTGCCGCTGGTGCTGACGAACGGCTGGCCGGGGTCGATCGTGGAGTACCTGGACGTGATCGGGCCGCTGACCGATCCGGTGGCGTACGGCGGGTCGGCTTCGGACGCGTTCCACCTCGTGCTGCCCACGCTGCCCGGCTACGGCTTCAGCGACAAGCCCACGTCGCCGGGCTGGGGTGTGCAGCGGATCGCGGACGCGTGGGCCTCGCTGATGGCTTCGCTCGGGTACACGCGCTACGGGGCGCACGGCAGCGACTGGGGCAACAGCGTCACCACGGCGCTGGGGCAGCAGCACCCGGAGGTGCTGGCGGGGATCCACGTGCAGCCCCCGATCGCCGCCCCCGACCCGGCGACGTTCGACGACCTGTCGCCCCGGGAACGGGAGGCGCTGGACGCGCTCGCCGTGGCGGAGTCGCGGGAGTCGGGCTACTCGGCCGAGCAGTCGACGAAGCCGCAGACCGTGGGGTACGGCCTGGTGGACTCGCCGGTGGCGTTGTGCGCGTGGATCGTGGAGAAGTACCACTCGTGGGTGGACACCGGAAGTGCACTGACGCGGGATCAGCTGCTCGACAACGTGAGCCTGTACTGGTTCACCCGCAGCGGCGCGTCGTCGGCGCGGTTGTACTGGGAGAGCTTCGCGCAGGTGTCCGAGTGGTTCAGCAAGTCCACTTCGGACACGGTCGCGGTGCCCACCGGATGCTCGGTCTTCCCGCGCGAGGTACCCCGCCCGTCCCGCCGCTGGGCGGCCCGCCGCTACACCGACATCCGCTACTGGAACGAACCCACCCGCGGCGGCCACTTCGCGGCGCTGGAGGAACCGCAGGTATGGGTAACGGAACTCCAGAACTTCTTCCGCCTAGTGCGATGACGGGGCGGCGAGCCACCCTCTCCGCGGGAGGCGCGCGCTCGGCCACCTCGCCGCCATCCAGTCACGCCCACCCCGGCATGACCGCCCCCCCACCAACCGGCCCCGCCACCACCACCCCACCAGGCCCACCCCGGCCCCGCCACCCCCCCCCCCCCCCCCTCATCCCCCGCCACCCCGGGCCGCGGCATCAGGCCGGCGAAGGCGGCGGCCCCGGCGGCGCCTCGATCC
>NZ_PQHY01000011.1:0-143130 GCF_003385175.1 Amycolatopsis ruanii | reverse complement strand
TTCTTCGGCCATTAGGGGCGCGGCGCCCCCAGCCGCGCCCCTAATGGCCGAAGAACCCCCGCCGCGGGTGGCGGATCACCAGTGAGCCTCCGTGCAGCCGGCCGGCGAACACCAGCCGCGGGTTGCCGGGCCTGCCGTCGGAACCCGTCTTGTCCTGGAGGGAGCCGTACTTGATCTCGGTGATCGCGTTCAGGTCGACCGCCGCGTGGTCCGGGATGATCACCTCGACCGAGCCCCACTTGCAGTCCAGCTCGACCCGCACCACCGGGCTCGCCACCTGCGCGTCGCTGAAATCGAGCTTCGTCGAGCCGTACCGGTTGCGCACCACCACCTCCGGCGGCACCAGCCACCGGCCGTTGCGCACCAGCGCCGAGTACTTCGCGTTCAGCTCCAGCCGCTGGTCCGGCGAGTACGACACCGCCGGCGCGGCCGGGTACACCTCCGGGTGCACCAGCCCGGGCAGGTCCGCGAGCACCGCGTTCAGCTCACCCCGCGTGCGCGCCGCCAACGCCTTGTCGGTCCGCTCGGTGAACTCGTCGAGGTCGATCATGCCGCGGCCGATCGCCTTCTGCAGCACCTCCACGACGTGCTCGCGCTCCGCGTCCGACACCCGCAGGTCGCGCGGGCTCATCGGCTTGGTCCCGGTCTCCTCGCCCATGCCACCACGCTACGACCGGCGACCCCGGGACGAGATCCGGGAAAATCCCTAGTCTTTGTCGAGCCCGTGCTCGATCGCGTAGCGCGCCAGCTCCACCCGGTTGTGCAGCTGCAGCTTCCGCAGCGTCGACTGCACGTGGTTCTCCACCGTCCGGTGCGACAACACCAGCCGCTCGGCGATCTGCCGCGCCGTCAGACCCTTCGCGACCAGCCGCAGGACGTCGGTCTCCCGCTCGGTCAGCCGCGGCGGCGCCACCCCGCCCGCCGGCGCGGCCGCCATCCGCCGGTACTCGCCCAGCACCAGGCCGGCCAGCCCGGGCGTGAACACCGGGTCGCCCTCCGCGGTCCGCCGCACCGCCTCGACCAGCTCCGGCACCGACGCCGACTTCACCAGGTACCCGGACGCCCCGGCCTTGACCGCCTCCAGCACGTCGCTGTGCTCACCGCTGGCCGACAACACCAGCACCCGGGTGTCCGGCAGCGACGTGGTGATCTCCCGCGTCGCGTCGACCCCGGAGGTGTTGCCCAGGTTCATGTCCATCAGCACGACGTCCGGCCGCACCGCGGTCGTGATGGGCATCGCGGCGGCGGCGTCCGGCGCGGTCGCCCGCACGTCGAACCCGTTCTCGGTCAGGTCGCGTGCCACGCCGTCCCGCCAGATCGGGTGGTCGTCGACGACCATCACGCTGATCATGTCCTCGGCACCCGGATCTCCCATTCGGTCCCCTGCCCTGGCGCGGTCTCCAGGGAGATCGTGCCACCGAGTTCGGCCACGCGTCCCCGCATCGAGTGAACAACCCCCATCCGGCCCTCACTCTCCGCGTCCGCGAGCCGTCCCGCGGGGATGCCCGGGCCGTCGTCCCGCACGGTCACCACGACCTCACCGCCGACGTCCTCCAGCAACACCCACGCCTTGGCCGCCGGACCGGCGTGCTTGTCGACGTTGGACAGGGCCTCGCGGACCACGGCGACCAGCTCCGCGGTCGTCCGGGACGGCAGGTTCACCTCCCCCGCCGGCGCCGCGACCTGGACCTTCGACGATCCGAGCAGCTGCAGCGCGGCCCGCAGATCGGTCTCGCCGGTGCTGTGCCGCCGCGGCCCGGTGGTGACCAGCGCGCGCAGCGCGATCTCCTGCTCCCCGGCCAGTTCGGCGAGCTCGGCCGCCTCCCCGCCCAGTTCGGCGCCGCGCCGCCGGACGCGCGCCAGCACCTGCAGGACGCTGTCGTGGATGTCGCGCGCCAGCCGTTCCCGCTCGGCGTTGGCGACCTCGGTGCGCAGCGCCTCGGCGAGCACGGCCGCCGACTTGCGCGCGGTCGACGCGCTCATGCCGATCAGCAGCCCGCTCGCGACCAGCAGCACACCGTCCCGCGCCACGTCGAGGGTGAACCCCTGCCGCGCGATCCCCGTCGCGGCCGCGATCACCAGGCCGGCGGCGACCCCGCCCACCCCGCCGAAGCGGGTGCCCGCCGCGACCGGCGCACCGGCCACCCACACGGTCGTGATCAGCGGGGCCACCGCCGCGTTCTGCTCGTCGGTCAGGATCCACGGCGAGGTCAGCATCAGGGCGCAGGTGACCAGCACGTCGGCGAAGACGAACCACCGCCACCGCCACCGCAGCGCCTCCCGCGCGTAGACCAGGGCGGTCGCGACCGTCCACAGTGTCATCCCGCCGAGCACGGTCCAGGCCAGCCACGGACGCTGGTAGCCGTCGTTGTGCACGATCACCGCGCCGACCGCGAACAGCAGCGTGAGCACGCGCAGGCCGATCGTGCCCCACCACAGCGGGGTGGCCGGTTCGCGCGCGGTGGGCCCGAACCGGCGGCTCACGACTTGCCTGGGTCGCCGGGCTCCTCGTCCGCCTCGGCGGGATCGGCGTTGGGCACGGCCTCGATGTCGTGCAGGACGTCGACCTCGGCCGGCTCCGGGTCGACCTCGTGCAGCAGCGAGCGCACACCGGCGTTGACGATCGACATCAGCGGCACCGCAAGCAGCGCGCCCGGGATGCCGTAGACGACCAGGCCGGCGGCGATGCCGAGCACGACGGCCAGCGGGTGCAGCTTGACCGCGCGGCCGAGCAGCAGCGGCTGCAGGATGTGGCTCTCCAGCTGCATCACCGCGATGATGATGGCCAGCACGATCAGCGCGGTGACGAAACCCTTGGTGACCAGCGCGACCAGCACCGCGACCGCACCGGTGATCACCGCGCCGAAGATCGGGATGAACGCGCCGATGAACACCAGCGTGGACAGCGGGATCGCGAGCGGGACGCCGAGGATCGCCAGCCCGATGCCGACGCCGACCGCGTCCACCACGGCGACCGCCGCGGTGGCGCGGACGAACGCGACCAGCGAGGCGAACCCGCGCCGGCCCGCGACGTCCACGCGGCGCCGGACCCGCTGCGGGATGCCCAGCGTCACCCAGCTCCAGATCTTGTCGCCGCCGGCGAGGAAGAAGATCAGGACGAACAGCGTCAGCACGAAGCCGGTGAGGATCTCGCCGACCGTGGTCGCCGTGGTGAGCGCACTGTTGGTGAACGCCGCCTGGTTGTCCTGCAGGAAGCTGATCGAGTTGTCCAGGAACTGCTGGATCTGCTCCTGCTTGAGGTGCAGGTCGTTGATCAGCCAGTCCCGGATCTGGTTGAGGCTGTTGTTGACCTGGCTGGTCAGCGCGGGCAGGCCATCGGTGATGTTGATGACGACGAACGCCAGCATCCCGCCCAGGACCGCGAGCCCGCCGATCAGCACGATCGCGGTCGCCAGCCCCCGCGGCACCCGGACCTGCACCAGCCGTGCCACCGCCGGGGCGAGCAGGCCGGCGCCGAGCAGCGCGATCGCGACCGGGATCACCACGACCGACAGGAAGGCGAGCAGCCGCAGGATGAGGTAGGCGGCCGCGGCCACCACGAGCAACCGCCAGCTGAACGCGGCGCTGACCCGGAGCCCGCGCGGGACGACCGAGTCGTCGCTGAGGAATCCGTATTTCGGAGGCTGCGGCTCAGTCACGGATCCACCCTATCGAGCGGGACGAATACGGCAGCGCAACGCGCGGAAGCCGCGGCCGCGGGCGCAGCGTCACACGATCAGGCGCAAGTGCCGTCATCGAGTCAGCGCAAGTTCCGACGGTATGTCAATCTTCGACCAAGATCGACACTGCGTGATCGCGCTGACCACCCAGCGCGATGAGAGGAGTGGCAGCTTCTCCATGACGCGACGGACCACGGCCGGGAACATCCTGGTGCGCGTACTGCTCGGCATCGCCGGGGCGTTCGCGGTCACCCTGGTGTCCTGGCTCGTCGCGTCGTCGGCGTCGGCGGACGAGGCGGTGCCGGATCCGCTGTCCCCCTTGCTCGGCCTGGTCGGTGGGACGACCGAGCCGGTGCACGACGTCGTGCGGCAGGTGACCGGGATCATCGCGCCGCCGCTGCGAACCGACCGGATCGTCGCTTCGGTGACCGGCACCACGCCGGTGTTCGCGGAACCGGTGCGGCCGCGGGCCGCCGGAACCACCCGGGCGAGCGCGCCGAAGCCGCCGCCGGCTGTGCCCGATCGCCGGGCCGCTCCGGTGCTGCCGCGAGTGCCGGAGCCGCCACCGGTTCCGCCGAAGGTCACCTCACCGGCGCCGCTCCCCGCGTCGGAACCCGCCCCGGTGCAGCCCGAACCCGCTGAGCCCAAACCGGTCGAACCCAAACCGGTCGAACCCGGACCGGGCGCGCCCGAACCGGCGGCACCGGTGCACGGCGCCTGCGCGGCTCCGGTGCACGCCACGGACGCGGCCGGCGTCTGCCCGCTGCGCCCGGCGCCGCCGCCGATGCCGTTCGCCGTGGTCGCGGAATCCCATTCCGCCGACCGCGGATTCCTCCGGGCGGAACGCGTCCGAAAGTTTCCCGATCGATTTCCCGGCACGTCCGCACGACTTTTCCAACCGTTTCCCTTTGTGCCCTGAACAGCCGCTCTGACCAGCAGTGGAGCGGCTCTGTGTGCTGCCCGAAAGCGCTTTCTTCACACTTCCGGGTAATCGATCTGGCGCATTCTTCCATTCGACGTTTAACGTCAGTTGCGACGGGAGTGCGTGGAACTTCCGGTCGATTGAAAAGGAGTGCACTGACGATGTTCAGCAAATTCCGCAAGACGACGGCCGCGGCGGTGCTGGTGGGGGCCGGCCTGCTCGCGATGGGTGTCTCCGGTGGGACGGCGTCGGCGGCGACCGGCGCGGAACCGTCCGGTCTGACCTGCCCCGCGCAGGTGCCTTCGCACCCGACGGGCGCCGATTACGTGAACGCGTGGAACCAGTCCGGGGCGTGCTTCGGCGCCGGTGCCGCGGGTCTGGTCAGCTCCGCCTGGGCGGGTGCGATCCCGTCGATCGTGCAGGGGGCGGCGGGTTCGGTCAGCGGCCGGGAGGACAGCGGGCTGACCGCGCCGGTGGTCGTCCCGTCCGACCCGACGGGCGCGGACTACGTCAATGCGTGGAACGAGTCCGGCGCGTTGGCGGGTGCGGGTGCCGCGGGTCTCGCCAGCTCCGCCTGGGCGGGTGCGATCCCGTCGATCGTCCAGGGCGCGCTCGGATAGCGCTTTCACCGGAACCGAACGCCCACAACGAAGGAGTGCAGATCATGAGCAGGACCCTGATGCGTGGCGCCGCCGCTCTCGCCATCGCCCTCGGCGCTTTCGCCTTCGCCGGTGGAACCGCGTCGGCGGACGAACTGACCGCCCCCGTCGTGGTGCCGTCGCACCCGACGGGTGCGGACTACGTGAACGCGTGGAACGAGTCCGGCGCGCTGGCCGGTGCCGGTGCCGCGGGTCTCGCCAGCTCCGCCTGGGCGGGTGCGATCCCGTCGATCGTCCAGGGCGCGCTGGGCTGATTTCCCTTGGGGCGCCCAGGATCCCTCGCGTTCTGGGCGCCCCGCGGGTGTGGCCGGTCCGATCACGTCCCGTGATGTCCGGCCACACCCGGTGTTCTTCACACGATCGTGCGATCAAGTCGTGTCGAGGGTGCGAGGGCCCCCCGAGTTTTGGTTATCTCGACAGCGCAAGCGATTACCGCATCAATGCGAGCACGTTTCGGACACGGCTCGACCGGGAAATCGCGATCAACTTCTTCGACAGGAGACGGTGTTGCAGGCGAACGCGGCCATGGGACGGGGTACGGCTTCGGCCGTGCGCTGGCTCGTCCGCGCCCTGCTCGTGATCGCCGGTGCCGTCCTGGGCACCACGGCCGCCTGGCTGATCGGCGACGCCACCGCCTCCGCCACCCAGCTCGCCCCCGCACCGGCGGACACCCGCACCAGCGGGGACGAGGCGACCCCGGTCACCGACCGCGTGGTCACCGCGACCGACGACCTCACCTGGGGCGTCTCCGACCTGGTCGGCAACGCCACCGCCACCGCGCTGAAGTACGGCATGGCCGGCGGCCCGGCGGACCCGGCCCGTGGCGAGGCCGCCGCGGCGGACCTGCGTCAGACGGTCCACTCGTTCACCCGCGACGCGGTGCTGCGTCCGGTCGAGCGCACCCTCGGCACCGCCGAGCACATCAGCCGCAAGCCGCAGGACGCGCCGCAGGTGATCGGCCAGGCGCTGACCCCGCCGCCCGCGGTCGCCGAGTTCGGCAACAAGGTGTGGGGTTTCCTGCACCCGGGCGGCAAGAGCCTGATCAAGCTGCCGGGCCTGCGTGGCTTCGACGACGCCGAGCAGTCGGCCGCGCTCCCCGCGGCCGACGTCCTGCCCGCCCCCGCAGCCGCGCCCGTGATGGGTCCGGTCGCGAAGGCGGTGCCGGACGTACCGCACGGCGTGGTGTCCAAGGTCGGTCCGCACGACCGCGGCACCGACCGTTCCTCCGGCGACCGGCGGGACCAGTTCCCGTACTCGCCGCTGCGCGGACCGCTCGCACCCGCGGGTGTTCCGTTCGCCCCCGGTGGCGCTGTCACCGGTGGTCACATCGACGGCCTGCTGTTCGGCGTTCCCGCCGGCGGCCCGGCCGTGCGTGGTGTGGACGACCGCAGTGCCGTCCGCATCGTTTCCCGGCACACGCCGGTTCAGCCGGGCGAGCAGCCCGGTGTCACTCCTGACTGATTTTCGCGCGGGGTAGCTCGAAGCGCCGCCCTGTTCGCCGTGCCCCTTCTTCGGACCGGCGTCGCGCGCACAGCCAGAGCACCCCGCTTTTTCCAGCCCTCGCGGGCTTCCTCACCCATGCCCGCGATCCCCGGTGCTCTGTCAGTGCACCGACTTCAAGCCCCGCAAGGGAACCCGAAGAAAAGGAGAAACCCTCGATGCAGACCTGGGCAAAGCGCGGAATTCAGACCGCGCTGGTCACGGGTGGCTTGCTGATGCTGGGTACCGGCATCGCATCTGCCGACGAGAACATCAACCCGGACAGTCCTGCCGGTCCGCTGGACGTCAACCTGAGCGTCCCGGTGAAGGTCCAGGACAACGCCCTGGGCACCCTGGGCAAGCAGGTCGACCTCCCTGAGGTCGACAAGGAGATCAGCACCAAGCCGGTCACCGGCGCGGTGAACAAGGCGGCCGCCCCGGTCACCAAGACCGGCGCGCTGAAGCCCGCCGCCCCGGCCATGGGCGCCGCCAACGGCGTCATCGCCAAGGCCACCGACGCCGCCAGCGGTGCGGCGCAGCGCGTCGGCCAGGCGACCCACCCCGGTTCGCAGCGCGCCACCGTGGCGCAGGACGCCACCCCCTCGGTGCAGGACAACGGTGACCCGTTCCACGGCAACAAGGTCTCGGGCAACATCGCCGTGCCGATCCTGATCAGCGGCAACGCCCTCGGCGTGCTGGGCGACGCGGCGGTCGAGTCCGACGCGACGCAGACCTACGAGCACGACTCGGACATCAACACCGACGGTTCGCACGGCGGTTTCGCCGGCAACGTCGTCGCGCTGGACTGGGCCGCACCCATCCAGATCTCGGGCAACGCGCTCGGCCTGGTCGGCAGCGGCCACACCTCGGGCAGCGCGACGCAGGAGGCGTCGACCACCGGTGACATCGTCACCGACGGCACCAACGGCGGCCTGTCCGGCAACGTCGTCGCCCCGCAGGGCGCGACGCCGCTGCAGGTGTCGGGCAACGCCCTGGGCTGGTTCCTCGGCCACGCCGAGACCGACTTCGAAGGCTCCAGCGAGGCGGAGTCCGGCGGCTCGATCGAGACGCACGGTTCGAAGGGTGCGGGCACCGGTAACGTCGCCGGGATCCCGGTGGCGCTGCCCGCCAAGGTGTCCGGCAACGCCGTCTCCTGGGGTGGCGACGCCGACGTCCCGTCCGGCGCCTACGAGACCGAGGCCGAGGCCGGCGACACCAAGCCGGGCATGAACGACATCCCGACCTACATCCAGACCGACGGGGACGACTCGTTCCTGGCGGGCAACGTCGCGCAGCCGCAGCCCGCGGTTCCGGCGACCGTCGCGGGCAACGCCGCGGCCTGGATCGGAAACACGCTCGTCGGCGGCGGCGCGGACCGCCAGGGCGGCGGCGTGGACCTCGGCAGCGACGCGCAGGCCGGTGGCTTCACCAGCACCAGCGGTGAGGACGCGGCCGGTTCCGGCAACATCGCCGACGCGCCCGTCGCGCTCCCGGTCGAGGCGTTCTGCGTCGGCGGGACCTGGATCGGCAACGCGCACGCCAGCGGCTGCGACAACGACGTCGAGGCCGAGGCCGGCTCGGGCACCTACACCACCGGCAACGGCTCGTTCCTCGGCGGCAACACCGTGTCCGCCCCGCCCGCGGGCACCGTCGAGGTGTTCGGCGTCGGCGGCTCGTGGATCGGCAACGCCTCGGGCAGCGCGACCGAGACCAAGGACGTCAAGGCCGGCGGGTACAACGGCAGCCAGGGCAACGACTCCACCGGCTCGGGCAACGTCGTGCAGACTCCGGTGGCCCTGCCCGCCGAGGTCTTCGGTGTCGGCGGGTCGTGGATCGGTCAGGGCGCCGGGGAGGCGTCCGAGACCAAGACCGTGACCTCCGGTGGCGGCGGCAACACCCAGGACGACAACGCCGCGGCCAGCGCGAACCTGGTCCAGGTGCCGGTTTCGGCGCCGGTGCAGGCGTTCGGCATCGGTGGCGCGTGGATCGGCCAGGGCTCCGGCGCGGCCACCACCGACACCACCTCGACGGCGGGTGGCATCGGCCACGCGACCGGTAAGGGCGGCTTCCTGTCCGGCAACATCGGCGCGGCGCCGGTGTCGCTGCCCGCGCAGGTGCACGGCATCGGCGGGGCGTGGATCGGCAACGGCTTCGGCGAGTCGGAGAACGTGACCGACTCGACCGCGGGTGGCGACCTGTCCACCACCGGTGAGGGTGGCTCGATCGCGGGCAACATCGTCGAGGCGCCGGTCGGCGCCGTGGCCACCGTCTTCGGTGACGCCGCGGTGTGGGGCGGCGTGGTCAAGGGCGTCGCGTCCAACGACGTCGTGTCGACCGCGGGCGGCGACGCCGAGACCAACGGTGAGGGCGGCTCGATCGCCGGCAACGTGGTCGCGGCCCAGCTGCTGCCGGTGGCCCAGGTCTTCGGCAACGCCGCGAGCCTGGTCGGTGTCGCGCACGCGGCCGGTGTGAACAGCACCGAGGCCAACTCGGGTGGCGACATCACCACCTCGGGCGAGGGTGGCGCGCTGTCCGGCGACATCTTCGACGTCCCGGCCGCGGCCGTGGCGCAGGTGTTCGGCAACGCCGTCTCGCTGGGCGGGGTCGCGCACGCGTTCGCCGACAACACCACGGTCGGCACCGTGGGCGGCACGGACACCACGTCCGGCCCGGCCAAGGCCCTGTCCGGGATCACCAAGCAGGTTCCGGTCGGCGTCGTCGCCCAGGTCTACGACATCCCGCTGGGCCTGATCGCGGTCACCAGCACGACGGTGCGCAACGCGACGGACATCTCGGTCGCCGGCCAGGAGCCGCAGATCGACCTGCCGATCACGATGCCGGAGATGGGCGCCACCGCCCTGCCGAAGCTGCCGGCGCTGCCCGCCCGCGCGGAGCGCTCCGCGCTGCCGGCCGAGCTGCCGGGTGCCGGCCGGGCCGAGCTGCCCGAGCTGCCGACGAGCGTCGAGGGCGTGCTGCCCACCGGCGACGTCCCGGCCATCGCGCAGCTGGACTCCAACCCGACCGCCGTCTTCGAGCAGGTCAGCGACCTGGTCAGCGGCAAGGGGATCAACATCAAGGGCTGATGCCCTGACGTGAAGCGGGCCCGGGAGCGTGTGCTCCCGGGCCCGTTTTTCGCGTGCGGGTCAGCCGATCTGCACGGACCGTTTCGCCAGGCCGTACCAGTAGCCGTCGATGACGGTCTCCGGCTCGGCGTCCGCGGAACCGGCGCCGAGGCTGACGAACAGCGGCGCGAAGTGCTCGATGCGCGGGTGCGCGAGCGTCGCGGCGGGCGCCTTGTGGCGGAAGTCGAGCAACGCGTCGATGTCGTTGGCCCGCAGCGTTTCCGCGCCCCACTGGTCGAACTCGGCGGACCACCGCGGCGGGGTGCCGTCCACGCCGACGCCCATCGCGGAGAGGTTGTGCGTGAAGAACCCGCTGCCGATGATCAGCACGCCCTCGTCCCGCAGCGGCCGCAGCTTGCGGCCCAGCTCGAACAGCTTCCGCGGGTCCAGCGTGGGCATGGACATCTGCAGCACCGGCACGTCCGCGTCCGGGTACATCTCGACGAGCGGCACGTAGGCGCCGTGGTCGAGGCCGCGGTCGGGCGCCTCGTGCACCTCGGTGCCCGGGCCGGTCAGGAGCTTGCGCACCTTCGCGGCCAGGTCGGGCGCGCCGGGTGCCGGGTAGGTGACGGTGTAGTAGTGGTCGGGGAAGCCCCAGAAGTCGTAGACCAGCGGAACCGTCGTGGTCGCGCCGACGGTCACCGGCGCCTCCTCCCAGTGCGCCGAGACGACGAGGATCGCCGTGGGCTTGGGCAGGTTCGCCGACCAGTCGGCCAGCTGGCGGGTCCACAGCGCGTCATCGGCGAGCGGCGGCGCGCCGTGGCTCAGGTAGAGCACGGGAGTCGCACTCATCGCAGCCTCCATGTTTGAAAGTTCAACTACTACGGTACCCGACGCACCGGGGTCGCGGGGTATTCCCGGGCGCGGAACCGGTACAGACTGGCGCGGCGCGGACGGCGGGCGCCTATCCTGAACCATGGTGGTCAACGTGGCGATCTACCTGGTCGTGTGTGCCACGCCCCCGGTGCTGTTCTGGCTCGCGAGCAAGACCCCCGCGGTGGTCGCCGCCCTCCGGCGCCGCACGGAACCAGCGCCGGCCGGCCCGCCGATCGAGCAGCTCGCCGCGGACCTGCGCCGCGTGCACCGGTGCCTGGCGGACCTGGCCCCGGACGCGCCGATGCTGCGCCGCCGCGCCACCCACCAGGCGTACGACGCGTTGCTGGTCCAGGCTTGCGCGGCGCTCGGCCTGCGGCACTGGCTGGACGAGCTGCCGGAAGGCGTGGAACGCGACGTGGAGCGGCTGCGCGTGGAAGAGGCGCTCCGGCGGGCCGGCCTAGCGGTCCCCTGACAGCCGGACCAGGTGCCGCCCGGTCTTCGACCGCGGCTGACGGGCCAGCTCCGCGGGTGGCCCCTGGAACAGCACCCGCCCGCCGTGCCTGCCCGGCCCCGGACCCAGGTCGATGATCCAGTCCGCCCTGGCGATCACGTCGAGGTTGTGCTCGATGACCACGACGGTCGAGCCGCCCGCCACCAGCCGGTCGAACAGGTCGACCAGTCCGGCGACGTCGGAGGGGTGCAGTCCGGTCGTGGGTTCGTCGAAGACGTAGATCCGGCCGGGCGGGCGAGCTCGACGGCCAGCTTCAGGCGTTGCCGTTCCCCGCCGGACAACGTGTTCAGCGGCTGGCCCAGCGACAGGTATCCCAGTCCGGCCTCGACCAGCCGGTCCAGCATCGGCTCGTCGGGGAACACCGTCCGCGCGTCCCGCGCGCTGAGGTCGAGCACGTCGCTGATCGTGCGACCCCGGTAGGTGTACCGCAGGACGTCCACGACGAAGCGGCGTCCCTGGCACTCCTCGCACGTCGAGACCATCGGGTCGAGGAAGGCCAGGTCGGTGTAGATCACGCCGAGGCCGTGGCAGCGCGGGCACGCCCCCGCCGAGTTGGCGCTGAACAGCGAGGGGCTCACCCCGTTCGCCGTGGCGAAGCGTTGCCGGATGCCGTCGAGGATCCCGGTGAAGGTCGCCGGGCTGGACCGGCGCGACCCGCGGATCGGGCTCTGGTCGACCGACACCGCGTCCGGGACGAACCCGTGCACCAGCGTGCTCTTGCCGGATCCGGCCACACCGGTGACGACGGTCAGCACACCGAGCGGGATGTCCGCGTCGACTTCGCGCAGGTTGTGCCGCGTGGCGCCGCGGATCTCCAGGAAGCGTTCGGCCCGCCGCGGGTTTTCCTTGATCCGCGGGCGGTGCCGCAGGTAGCGGCCGGTCGGGGTGTCCGCCAGCCCGGCGACCGCGCCCTGGTAGACCACCCGGCCGCCGTCCTGCCCGGCGCCGGGGCCCAGGTCGATGACGTGGTCGGCCGCGGCGATCACGTCCGGGTCGTGCTCCACCACCAGCACGGTGTTCCCCTTGTCCCGCAGGCTCTTCAGCAGGGCGACCAGCTGCGTCACATCGTCCGGGTGCAGGCCGACACTCGGCTCGTCGAAGACGTAGAGCATGTCGGTGAGGCTGCTGCCGAGGTGCCGCACCATCTTCACGCGCTGCGATTCACCGCCGGACAGGGTCGAGGTCGGCCGGTCCATCGTGAGGTAACCGAGACCGATCGACACGAGCCGCTCCAGCTGCGCGACCAGTCCCGCGACCACCGGCTCCGGTTCGGTCAGCGTGCGCACGAAGGCCAGCAGGTCCTCGGCCTCCATCGCCGCGCACTCGGCGATCGAACGTCCGGCCACTGTGGACGCCAGCGCCTCGGGGGCCAGCCGCGCGCCGTGGCACTTCGGGCAGGTCTCCTCGGTCACCACCCGCTCGAACGCCTCGCGGGTGCGGCCCTTCAGCGCGTCGGCGTCCTTCGGCAGCCAGATGCGTTCGAACCGCGGCAACAGGCCTTCGTGGTCCGGTGAGCCGTGCAGGAACCCGTCCCACTCCGCCGTCGAGTACTCGGCGAGCGGCTTGTCCAGGTCGAACCGGCCGGAGTCGGCGAAGGTGCGCCACATCCAGCCGCCGGGCTGGAAGGTGGGGAACCGGATCGCGCCCTCGTTCAGCGAGCGGCCGCGGTCGATGAGCTCGTCGACCACGATCGTCCGGGCGGTGCCCAGGCCGGTGCAGCGCGGGCACATCCCCTGCGGGTCGTTGAAGGAGAACGCGTTCGAGTACCCGGCGAACGGCCGTCCGGCCCGCGACCACAGCAACCGCATCAGCGAGTAGATGTCGGTGACCGTGCCGACCGTCGAGCGCGGGCCACCGCCGAGGCGTTTCTGGTCCACCACGATCGCGGCCGACAGGTTCTCGATCGCGTCGACGTCGGGCTGGCCGTAGCGGGGCAGCCGGTTGCGCACGAAGGTGGTGAACGTTTCGTTGAGCTGCCGCTGGGACTCGGCCGCGATGGTGTCGAACACCAGCGAGGACTTGCCCGATCCGGACACCCCGGTGACCACCGTGAACGCGTGCTTCGGCAGTGCGACGGTGACGTCCCGGAGGTTGTGCTCCCGGGCACCCACGACCCGTAGTTCTGTCATGCGCCCGACGCTAGGAACGATCGCGGCCACATTCCGGCCGCGATTCCTGCCACCATCGATTCGTGCACGGACCGAGCGCGCGGATGCTGGAGCTGCTGTCGTTGCTGCAGACCGGCCGCACCTGGAGCGGCGCGGATCTGACGACCCGGTTGGGCGTCTCGCCACGCACCCTGCGCCGGGACATCGAACGGTTGCGTGAGCTGGGCTTCCCGGTGTCGTCGGTGTCCGGCCCCGGCGGCCGCTACCAGCTCGTGGCCGGCCGCGCGATGCCGCCGCTGCTGCTGACCGACGAGGAGGCGGTGGCCACGGTCGTCGGTCTGCGGTTCGCCGCACTGGCCCAGGTCGACGGTGCCACGGGCGCGGCCGACGGCGCGCTGCGGAAGCTGGAACAGGTGCTGCCGTCGCGGTTGCGGTACCGGATCGCGGCGGTGCTGGCCTCGACGGAGGCGGTGTCGCGGGCGGCGGGCCTGCTCGACCTGCGGGTGCTCCAGCAGCTCGCCACGGCCGCCCACGCCCGCCAGGACGTGCGGTTCGGCTACACGACGCGGACCGGGGAGCGCGGCGAACGCCGGGTCGAGCCGTACCGCCAGGTGCTGCTGGGCAAGCGGTGGTACCTGTTGGCCTGGGACGTCGACCGGCGGGACTGGCGCACCTTCCGGATCGACCGGATCACCGGCGTGACCGTGCCCGGGACGACGTTCGTCCCGCGACCGCTGCCGCCGGACCCGGTGAGCTTCGTGCAGTCCAGCGCGAACTTCCCGCTCAGCAGGCACCGCGGTGTCGTCCGGTTCGACGCGCCGGCGCCGGTGGTCGCCGAACGGCTGATGACCGAAGCCGGCACGCTGGAGCCCCTCGACGAGCACAGCTGCCGGTTCGTCACGCCGGTGGACTCGTGGGAGTGGCTGGCGATGACCTTGCCGATGGTCGGCGTGCCGTACACCATCGAAGGCCCGCCGGAACTCGTCGAGCGGTCCCGCGAACTCGCCGAACGCATCCGCGCGGCGACGGGAGGGTGAGGCCCTGAGCGGCCGGAGCTGCTCGGCCTACGAGGTGAGGAACTCGCCGATCGCGTGGCCGAGTTCGGGGCGCGCGACCGCGCTGAGGTGGTTGCCCGGCACGTTGACGTACCGGCCGTGCGGCAGCACCTCGGCGAGGTCGCGGGCGGTCCGGTGGTGCGGGTCCTCGATCCCGGCGACCACGAGCGTCGGCACGTCCAGGTGCTCCAGCACGGTGCGGGGCGTGTCGATCGAGGTGTCCAGGACGTGCAGCAGTGCGTCGCGGTCGCCGCCGATCTGCCGGAAGAACGCCTCCGCCCGCCACTCCGGCGTGCCGCGCTCGAACGTGCCCAGGCCGGTCAGCACCCTGCGGAAGTGCGCGTTGCCGCCGCCGGTGTGCTCGATTCCGCGCAGCCCCATCCCGGCCACCACCGCCCGGCGGGGCCGGGCGCCGCGCACCAGCATCCGGATGGTCGTCCGCCCGCCGAGCGAGTAGCCGCCCAGGTCGTAGTCGGTGAGCCCGAGGTGCTCGACCAGGTCGAACCCGTCGTCGGCGAGCACGTCCGGCGGGTAGGCGGCCGGATCGTGCGGCTTCCCGCTCTCCCCGTGGCCGCGCAGGTCCGGCATGATCACGCGGAAGCCCAGCCCCGCGAGGTGCTCGGCGTGGCCGTAGGTGACCCAGTTGACCCGCGAGGTGGAGAAGAAGCCGTGGATCAACACGAGCGGACGCCCGGCACCGACCTCCCGGTAGGCCAGTTCCACGCCGTCCCGGGCGGTGAAGTACCCGTGTAGGGTCCCGTCGCCGATGACATGTCGATCTTTAGCGACCTGCGGTTTTGCTCGTTCTCTCACCGCAGGGTCCTGAAGGACAGTCTCAAAGCCGTGGCCTTTCTCGGGTCGCGGGCAGCGGTGGTTCAGCGGCTGCCGAGTTCTCCCTTGGTGAACCCGTGTTTGCGTGCCGTGAGCACAGTGGCGAGTGCAGGGACGAGCAGTGCGAGCGCGACCCAACTCAGCCAGGATGCATCCGATCCGCTGAGGACGAGGCCTCCGATGATGCCACCACCGGCGATTCCGACGTTCCATCCGGTGGTGAGGAGTGCTTGGGCGACATCGCCGGCGTCGCCTGCTGCTTCGGCGACTGCGGTCTGCAACAGGGTGGAGGTGCCGCCGAACGCGAGCCCCCAGAGCGCCGCGCTGGCGTAGACGAGCGAAGGCACGCCGGAGAAGATGCCGAGCAGCAGCGTGCATGTCGCGAAGAGCGCGCACGCGAGGATCATGAGGAGGCGCAGGTGCCGATGGACGAGCGCTCCGGCGATCCAGATGCTCACCAGCGACACCAGGCCGAAGGTGAGCAGCACGGCGTCGACTTGACCTGCCATGCCGAGCGGTGTGAGGAACGGGGCGATGTAGGTGTAGAGGATGCTGTGGGCGAGCACGAACGTGAGGGTCACGAAGAGCACGGGCGCTACGCCGGGAATGCGAATGGTACGGGTGAGCGGGAGCCGTGAGCCCTTGGGCTGTCCGGGGAAGCTCGGCACCGCCGCGATGACCCACACGATCAACGCGAGCGTGAGGACGGTCATGATCCCGAACGCGTATCGCCACTCGACGAGCTTGGCCAGAAACGCCGCAGCAGGAACTCCGACGGACAGGGCAACGATTGCGCCCCCCATCGCGATCGCCATTGCCTTGCCGCGCTGATGTGAGGGAACCATCCGTACCGCGTACCCGGCCAACAGCGCCCAGAGCAACCCGCCGACGATGCCGCCGAGGCACCGGGCGGCTAGCGTAAGTGCGAAGCTCTCGGAGAGCGCGGTGACGCTGTTGGCGATCGCGAGTCCTGCGATCGCCAACAGCAGCAAGTGTCGGCGCGGCCAGCCGATCGTCGCCTTGGTGAGCGGGATCGCGGCGAGGATCGCCCCGATCGCGAAGACGGTGACGCTCTGCCCGGCAGTGCTCTCGCTCACACCCAGGTCTCGGCTCATCCCGGGAAGCACCCCGGCGGGCATCGTCTCGGTGAGGAGCGTGATGAACCCGGTGGTGGCCAAGGCCAGAAGACCCGCCAGCGGGAGCCGGGCGTTCGTTCTTGAGCGAGGTGGCAGCGTATCTGGTCGCGTCATAGCCCTATCGTCGATGGGTGACATTAGTGTGAAGGTCAAACTCGGTGTCTGCCGAGTCACAGAACGCCAGCCACAGAGGGCGAGGAGAGGGATATGCGGATCGGTGAGCTGTCGACGCGCACCCGGACTTCGATGAGGTTGCTGCGCTACTACGAGGAGCAGGGACTGATCGCGTCGGATCGACTGCCCAACGGATACCGGGACTATGAGGAGTACGTCGTTGACCGGGTTCTCCAGGTACGAGGCCTGCTCGACGCAGGGCTGCCCACACGGATCATCAAGCAGATCCTGCCCTGCCTGAACACCCCCCGCACGATCCACATGCCCTACGTCACGCCAGACATGGTCGCAACGCTCGAACGCGAACGCGATCGCATGGTCGAAAAAATCGAATGCCTCACCAAGAACCACCAGGCCATCACCGACTACCTCGACGCCGTACGCCGCAATATCCGAGCCTCCTGACCGATGTCGGGTCTGCTGAGCCTATTGCCAGCCACTCGGTCAGCTTCTCCGCATCCGCGACCGAACACTCCCGAAACCCGAAATGCTTCCGGCCCTGTCGTACCCGCCATCACCGTTCCCATAGACCGAGTAGCTGTAGGCGAGGCGCAGACACCATCCAGACAGCCCAGTCTCAAACAGACTTCATAAATGAAACCGAGATGAAATCACCGGTGAAAAAATGAAGTCAGATTTGAGACCCTGCATACCCGGGCATCAGCCTTGGGCGAGGTCCGCGAACCGGCTGTAGTGCAGCTGGTGCGCGACGACGATCGTGCTGGTCGGACCCGCGCGGTGCTTCGCCAGGATCAGGTCCGCCTCGCCGGCGCGCGGGTCGTCCCGCTCCCACGCGTCCGGGCGGTTGATCAGGATGACCATGTCCGCGTCCTGCTCCAGCGAGCCGGACTCACGCAGGTCGGACAGCATCGGGCGCTTGTCGGTCCGCTGTTCCGGGCCGCGGTTCAGCTGGCTGATCGCGACCACCGGCACCTCGAGCTCCTTGGCCAGCAGCTTGAGCTGACGGGAGAACTCCGAGACCTCCTGCTGCCGCGACTCGACGCGCTTGCCGGAGGTCATCAGCTGCATGTAGTCGACCACGACGAGCTTCAGGTCGTTGCGCTGCTTGAGCCGCCGGGCCTTGGCGCGGATCTCCATCATCGTCATGTTCGGCGAGTCGTCGATGAACAGCGGCGCCTCGCTGATCTCGCTCATCCGCCGCGCCAGCCGCGTCCAGTCGTCGTCGGACATGCGGCCGCTGCGCATGTCCGCGAGCCGGATCCGGGCCTCCGCGGACAGCATGCGCATCACGATCTCGATGCGGCTCATCTCCAGGGAGAAGATGACGCTGCTCATGCCGTGCTTGATGGAGCACGACCGCGCGAAGTCCAGCCCCAGGGTCGACTTGCCGACACCTGGCCGTGCCGCGACGATGACCATCTGCCCGGGGTGCAGGCCGTTGGTCACCTCGTCGAGGTCGGCGAAGCCGGTCGGCACACCCTGCGACACCCCACCGCGCGAGGCGATCGCGTCGATCTCGTCCATGGTGGGCTGGAGCAGTTCCTCCAGCGCCACGTAGTCCTCGCTGGTGCGGCGCTCGGTGACGTCGTAGATGGCGGCCTGCGCGCGGTCGACGACCTCGTTGATGTCGCCGCCGTCGTTCGCGGCGCCGTAGCCGTACTGCACGATCCGCGTGCCGGCCTCGACCAGCCGCCGCAGGATGGCCTTCTCCCCGACGATCTGCGCGTAGTAGCCGGCGTTCGCGGCGGTGGGCACGGTCGCGATCAGCGTGTGCAGGTAGGGCGCGCCGCCCACGCGCGCGAGTTCGCCGCGTCGTTCCAGTTCCGCGGAGACGGTGATCGGGTCGGCCGGTTCACCGCGCGCGTAGAGGTCGAGGATGCAGTCGTAGACCGCCTGGTGCTTGGGCAGGTAGAAGTCGTTGGGCGAGAGCACCTCGACGACGTCGGCGATGGCGTCCTTGGACAGCAGCATGCCGCCCAGCACGGACTGCTCGGCCGGGATGTCCTGGGGCGGCTGACGGTCGAACTCGCCGTACCGCGGCCCCGGGTCCTCGGGACCGGGATCGGACGGATAAGCCGGACCACGGTCGTCAGTCAGCGCCACCGCGCGGATACCTCCCAGACAGCGAACACCAGTTCGATTATGCCGGATCTCCGGCCGGAGCGTGGGACCCGCCGCACCGGTGGGACCGTGTCTTCCGGCCACTGAGTGCGACTACTCCGGCGGGAACCGTAGATCGCTCGGACGGACCAGTGCAAACCTGCTTGGGGACCGTTCTGTGGACAGCTTGTGGAGGAGCGGGCCGAACCAGTCACAGGTACGGCTTCCCCTGTGGACAACCTGGGGGCAACTCATCTGACCGGCAGGAAAACCGCAGTTCAAACCCTGTGGGTAACCTGTGGAGAACTTCACTGAAAAAACTTCGGCGTGTCGCCGCGCACCCGATCTTCGGCGTGTCGCGGCCTCGTGCTGGCCTCGGCCTGTGGATCAAGCCTACGGACAGTAGAAGACCCCCCCACTCGGCCGAGCGGGGGGTCCGGTGCACTGATCAGCCCAGCGCGCGCATCGCGTTGTGTAGTCGTTCGCCGATCGCCTGGGGCGTACCGGGAGTGAGCACGATCAGCGACTCACCCGTGCCCGGCCGCTCCTCCAGCAGCCAGCGGCCGTCGGGCGTGTCGACGAAGTTCAGCGCGCGGTCGCACCGCCTGCGCGTGCCCGCCCGGGTGCGCGCGGCCGCGTACAGGCTGCCGGCCGCCACCCGCGGCCCCTCGAGGATGCGCTTGATCTCCTTGCCCGGATCGGCGACGGAGCGGCCGCCACCACCACGCATGATCGACATGTCCTCGCCCGAGGGCCGACGGCCACCGCCGTAGACCTCGCTCTTCGGCGCCACCAGCGGGCTGCTGCCGCCGGGCGGCACCCGCGGGATCTGGTCCACGAACGCCGGGAGCAGTTGGTCCGGCCGCTGCGGCCGCATCACCACCACGTCCTCCTTGATGTGGCGGGCCAGGACGAACCCGCCACCGGCGCCGCTGCCGGCGAGGACCGTGAAGTTCTGCGGCGCGTCGTCCGGGAACGTGCCCTCGAACCAGCCGTAGAACTCCACGTTCGGCCGCGCGATCGACTCGATCATCGCGGCGAACTCGCGGTCCATGCCCCGCGGCCCCATCAGGCCGTGGTGCGTCAGCACCGCGTTGACCTGCTGGTCGATGATCCGCTGGGCGGTCTCGTCGTACCAGGTCGCGGTGGGCGACAGCGTGTTGTGCGGCTCCGCACCCCGGCGCTGCAGCAGGTTGAGCAGCGTCGGGGTGGTGATCGTCAGCGGCCGGCTCACCGGCATCGTCCCGGGCCTCATTCGCCGATGACGGGCGGAGCCGTCAGCTCGTCGGTGCCGAACAGCTCGTTCGGGTCGTCACCCACCATGTACTTGTTCTCGTGCTCTTCGTCGTCCTCGCCGTTGGCGTGACCACCGCGGCCGCCCATGCCCGGCGCCCCGGCCAGCACGGCGCGGCCCGCACCGCGCGCGGACCGCCCGCCCGCGCCACCGGCGCCCGCACCGCCGGCCCCGGCACCCGTGCCCGCCGTCGCGCCCGTACCGATCCCCGCGCCCGGGCCGAACCCGGCGCCGAACCCGGCGGCGCCCACACCGCCACCACCCGCGCCGGCGCCGGCGCCACCGCCCGCGCCGGACCCGGCCCCGCTACCGGGCCCGAACCCGCTGGTGGAGGTCGGCGTGTAGCCCGCCGCGGTGGTCGCGTCGAAGGCCGGGTTGTACGGGCCCGACCCGGTGCCCGGCGTGTAGCCGGGGCCGGTAGGCGCCTTCGGCAGGTTGGCCGACGGATCGGTGGCGCTGAACTGCGGCAGGTTGCCGGTGCTGGCCGGCTTGAAGTCACCGGGCATGCCGGACGCGCTGGGCATGTTCCCGGCGCCGCCGGTGCCGCCCGGCATCCCGCCCGGCAACCCGCCGTTGGAGAACACGTTGCCCTGCCAGGCGGTGTACTGCGGCATCCCGCCCGCGTTGGTCATGCTGGCCTGGTAGTAGTTGTTGAACGCGTCGACGTTCGCCTTGCCGCGCTGGTTGTACTGCTCGATCTGCTCGTCGACGTCGGACATCGGGTTGATGCCGTCGAGGAAGTTGCCATCCGGCGGCTGGGCTGGCACTTCCTGGACCTTGGACTTGACCGTGTCGAACGCGCTGGCCTGGTCGTTGAGGTAGGTGTGGCTCTTGCCCAGGTTGGTGGCCGAGTCCTGCAGCCAGATGCCCAGCGGGTGCGCGCCCGCCTGCGCCTGACCCGAGGCCATGCCCTTCCAAGCGTTGTCCATCAGGTCGTTGATCTGCTGGATGAGCCGTCCGCGTTCCTCGTGCACGCTCTTGAGGCTCTTCGCCGCGTTGGCGCCGGCCACGAGCGAGGACGCGTCACCCGGGCTGATCTGCTCCCAGATCTTGCGCGCGTCGATCGTGCGGCCACCGATGTTCGCCTCGTGGTGCTCGGCCTCGGGCGTGCTCGCCAGGCCGACGAGACCGCCGACGATCGCGCCACCGACGGCCCCCACCGCCGTGCCGACACCCGGGACGACCGACCCGATCGCCGCACCGACGGCCGCGCCCGATGCGACGCGCCCCGCCGTGTAGTCGTCAACCATGGCTCAACCCCTCCTGCTGCCGAATCTGATCTGGACGTGCATCACGCGGCCCCCTTCAGGTGCTGCACCATCGCGACGGCGACCTTCTCGACGATGGGACACGGATCGGTCACGTTCGGACCGTCCAGGATGCTCGAGTTGACGTTCACGACGAGCTGGTCGGTGACCCCGACCCACAACGCGCAGGTCCCGCGGCTGCGCAGGTCGGCGTTGGCGGCGAAGACCGCGGGGTAGCCGTCGATCGTGACCGGCTCGAAGTACTTGTCCTGCGCGCGGTTGGCGTAGACACCGGTGAGCCCGGTCTGCTGGTTGCCGAGCGGGGCGATGAAGATCTTGTTGGCGTCGTACGCCTGCGACTGCCACCGGCAGCCCTGTCCGGACGGGCTCGGGTACGGCTCCCCCGGGCTGACCAGCCCGATCTCGGTGACCTGGGCCGGCGAGAGCGCCGAGCAGGGGTCGCTCACCAGCGTGCCCGACGGCAGCGGCGACGGCACGCGCAGCGCCGGGTCGACCGGCGGGGCGGTGGGCGTCTGAGCCGCGTCGGTGCTGCCGCCTTGCGAGCAACCGGTCAGCAGGCCGGCGGCGACCAGCGCGGCGGCGAGCCAAGTGGTGCGTTTCATGCTCAGACCGCCCGGTACCCTCCGACGCTGCGGTGGACCTCGTCCTCGTGCTCCTCGACGATCCCGGCCGCTTTCTCCAGGGCGTCGATGTAGTTCTTGACGTAGTCGACCATTCGCTGGTGCTGCAGCTGGAGGGTCTCGCCGGAGACCTTGGCGGCGCGGTTGATGAAGTCGCCGCTGGCGAACTCCTGTCCCGGCGGCCGGACCTCGGCGATCGTGTTCGCGTTCGACAGGTCCGTCTGCAGGTCGGTCAGCAGCTCTTTCCACTTGCTGATCACGCCGCGTACCTCGTCCGGGGAGAACTGGTACCCGCCGGGGCTGCCGTTGCCACCCACCTGGATCGGTGCTGGTGGCGGTACCTCCGTGAGCCTGTCGGTCGGCTTCTCACCGGTCATGGCCAGGAACCCCCTACGTTCTCGCCTCGGCATTGATCGCCCGCTTGGATGCTAGCGCAGCGCACCCGGTTCCCGCGGCCGAACAGGAAAAACCGGGCAGGCCCCGCGAGCTGCGGAAACCTGCCCGGTCGGTACTGCGTGACGACCTACTGGCCGGCCTTCACCTCGAGGCGGACCGAGGCCTGCACGTCGGGGTGCAGGCGGGCGTTCACCGCGTGCTTGCCGACGGTCTTGATGTGCCCGTCGGTCTCCAGGACGCGCTTGTCGAGCAGCGGGCCGCCGGCCGCCTTGATCGCGTTCGCGATGTCGGCGGTGGTGACCGAACCGAACAGCTTCTTCGAGCCCGCGGCGGCCTTGGCGGTCAGCTCGACGGTGCCGAGACCCTCCAGCGCGGCCTTGATCTCCCGAGCGTGGTCGAGGTCGCGGATGCGGCGGGACTCCTGCGCGCGGCGGATGGTCTGCACGTTCTTCTCGGCGCCCTTGGTGGCCTGGATGGCGTAGCCGCGGGGCAGCAGGAAGTTGCGCGCGTAACCGTCCTTGACCTCGACGATGTCGCCGGGGCCGCCGAGGTTCGCCACGTCAGTGGTGAGGATGATCTTCGCCATGATGTGGTCCCTCCTCAGCGCGCGGTCGAGGTGTAGGGCAGCAGCGCCATCTCGCGGGAGTTCTTGACCGCGGTGGCGATGTCGCGCTGGTGCTGGCTGCAGTTGCCGGTCACCCGGCGGGCACGGATCTTGCCGCGGTCGGAGATGTACTTCCGCAGCAGGTTGGTGTCCTTGTAGTCGATGAGTTCCGGGTGGCCCTTCTGCTCGGCCTTGCAGAACACACAGACCTTCTTCTTGGGCTTGCGGATGGGTGGCTTGGCCACGGTGATGCTCCTGGGAATTCAGTACGAGTGGTTGGTCAGAAGGGAGGCTCGTCGGCGAAACCGCCGCTGTCGCCTGCCGGCGGGGCGGAACCCCACGGGTCGTCGGCGGGGGCACCACCGCCGCTGTTCCCGCCGTAGCCGCCGCCACCGCCGCCGCTGCCGCGGCTGACCTTGTTCACCTTGGCGGTGGCGTAGCGCAGCGAGGGACCGATCTCGTCGACCTCGAGCTCGACGACGGTCCGCTTCTCGCCTTCCTTGGTCTCGAACGACCGCTGCTTGAGGCGGCCCTGCACGACCACGCGGGCACCGCGCGTCAGGCTCTCCGCGACGTTCTCCGCCGCCTGCCGCCAGATGTTGCAGCGCAGGAACAGCGCCTCGCCGTCCTTCCACTCGCCGGTCTGGCGGTCGAAGGTGCGCGGCGTGGACGCGACGGTGAAGTTGGCGACGGCGGCGCCGGACGGGGTGAACCGCAGTTCGGGGTCGGACGTCAGGTTGCCGACCACGGTGATGACGGTGTCTCCAGCCATGGGCTATTCGCCTCAGGCCTTCGCCGCGGCCTTGGCGGCCTTGCGCGGGACCGGCTTGCGGACGACCTTGGTGCGGAGCACGGTCTCCTGCAGCGACAGCTGCCGGTCCAGCTCCTTCACCGCGTCGGGCTCGCTGTTGAGGTCGAGCACGGCGTAGATGCCCTCGGCGTGCTTCTTGATCTCGTAGGAGAGCCGGCGACGGCCCCACACGTCGACCTTCTCCACGCTTCCGCCGGACGTGCGGATGACGTTGAGGAACGTGTCCAGGGTCGGGGCGACCTTACGCTCGTCGAGCGTGGGGTCGAGGATGACCATTACCTCGTAATGGCGCGACACAACCACTCACCTCCTGTGGGCTTCACGGCCACGGGCTTTCCGTGGCAGGAGGGTTTGCCGAGGTTGAGTCTACGGGGCGGCTACGACAGTTTGCGCAGCACCCAGGTCCGGACCAGCGCGGCGCTCACGCCGGCCAGCGCGACGACCGCCAGCAGCATCGGCAGCTGGACGTTGCCCGCGGCCGGTTCACCGCCGATCGCGCTGGCGTTGCCCGCGTTGCGGACGTCGGCCTGGCCGCCTGCCGAGGTGGACTGGCCGCCCAGCACGCCGACCTGCGGCAGCGCCTGGTCGGGCAGCGTCGCGGAGGACGGGTAGAGCGCGCTCGGCGGCACCGCGACGCCGGCCACACCGGGGACGGCGGCCGGGATGTTGCCGTAGTTGCGCGGCGGGGCGGTGGCCGAACCGGTGCCCGCGATGCCCGGGCTGGTCGCGGTCGGCGAGGTTCCGGGCGCGGGCGTGGCCCCGCCGGGCTGCTGCGTGGCGGGGAGGCCGGGCTGGGTGTAGTTGTTCGCGTAGGTGGTCAGCCCGCAGTTGCCGGCGACCTTGTTGGAGATCGAGTCGAGGGTCTTCTTCTGCTGGTCGGCGCCGATGCCGAGGCCGACGGCGTACGGGTCGCCCGCGTTCTTCAGCGTGGTCGCGACGGCGGTGGCGATGGCGTCACCGCCGATCGTGCCGCTGGCCGCGTTCGCCGGGATCTGCCCGACGGTGATCGCGCCGGCCTTGCTGACCGTGTCCGCGATCTTCTGCGGGTCCACGCCGTTGAGGTGCAGGAACCACTCCTGCTCCTGCGCGCCGGCCTTGACCACGCCCGCGAGGTCCTTGCCCTGCACGGCGACGCTGTCGCTGAGGGCGCCGATCACGGTGCCGGTGCACGCCTGCGACAGCACGGTGCTCGCCGACGCGGTCCCCGCCGTCAGGAGCGAGCCGCCGGCGATGGCCGCGGCGACGGCGGCGACGGTCAGCGCTCTACGGGTGGTCTTCATCAGGCTGGTGTTGCGCACGAGCGCGGTCCTCCAGTGATCGCAGGCGTGTGTCCCCGGAAGGGATCAACGACGAGCGGACCCAAAGGATACTAAGCGGTAGCTCCCCGTAGAACCCACGCGCGTACGAGACCGGCGCTGACACCCGACAGAGCGACGACGGCGATGAGCATCGGTAGCGCGACGTTGCCACCACCGCCCGAGCCGCCCGGGAGCGCCTCGGCCTGGCCCGCGTTCTGCACCGGCTCGCCGGACTGCGCGGGCTGGCCGAGCGCGCCGTACTGCGGCGCGTACCCGGGGATCTGCCCGCCGTACTTCAGCCCCGGCGAGGGCGCCCACAGCGCGGACACCGCGAACGGCAGCCCGGCGTAGTTGCGCATCGGCGCGTAGGCGCTGCCCGACCCGAACGGCAGGAGGCTGAACGTCGACGGGTCGCCGGCCAGGACGGGGCTGGTCGAGCCGGGGATCGCGGCGGGCGCGACGCCCTCGGTGCGGCCGGGCGTGCCGCCCGGCGGGGTCTGCGGGTGGCCGCCGGTGCCCGGCGGGTTCTGCGGCTGCGGCCGGCTCGCGCCACCCCAGGCGAGCGCCCGGCCCGCCTGGTCGACCGTGCTGGTCAGGCCGTTCGTGGTGCCCGCGACGGCGCCGTTGACCGCGCTCGCGGCGGGGGCGCCGACGACCGGCAGCGGCTCGACGACCGTGTCCACGACCTTGACGGTGATCTGGCACAGCCCGCCGAGCAGGCCGCCGACGATCGAGGTGAGCCCGTCGGTGACGGTCTTCAGGCCGAGCGGGGTCTTGATGACGTCGCCCGGTTTGGCCGTGACCGTGTCGCCGCACTGGGCCGTGTGGGTTTCCGCGCTCGCGGTCGCGGGGAGGGCGAGCGCGGCCGATCCGGCCAGTACGAAGGCGGCGGCGCCCGCCGCGGCGGTCCTGCGTGTCCGACCCTGCATGTTCGTCCTCCAGCGCGTCGCTACTGGTTCAACGAAGCTAGAGCAGGTGCGTGACGCCCGCACGGCGGAAAGTAGCCGTCAGGCGCGGCGCATCCAGGCCCGGGTGAGCGCGGCGGCCACGATCGCGAGCGCGAACACCGCGATGATCAGCGGCAACCGGGCCGGCGCGGTCGGCGACGGCATGGCCTCGGCGGTCCCGGAGTTCTGCGTGACCACCGGCGGTTCCGTCCCAGTCGGTGGGACGAGCCCGGGCGCGGCCGGCGGGACGACCCCGGGCCGGATCAGGGCGGACAGCGGCGGCGTCAGCGGGACGCCCCCGGAACCGATGAGGAACCCACCGGTGACGAACGAGGCCGGCACGATCCCGCCGGTCGCGCCGGGAGCGGGGGCGACGGGAGTTCCGGGCGCCGGGGTCTCCTCGCCGGGCTGCGGTCCGCCGGGGGCGGGTTCCTCCGGCGCCGGATCGTCCGGAGCTGGGTCGTCCGGAGCTGGGTCGCCGGTGGACGGCGGGACGAGCGGCCGACCGGAGACGAGGCTCTGGGTGGCCGCGGACAGCGTGTTCACCGTGCCCTGCACGCCGGGGCAGAGCTGCTCGGTCGCCACGTCGCCGACGACCGGCGCGTCGCCCACGTCCAGCGCCTTCGCCAGGTCGGCCACCGGCAGCGGCAGCAGCGGGTCGCGCTGGTCCGGGCCGGTGGGCGCGGAGCCGCTGCCGGTGCCGACGGTGAGCACGCCGGGCTGGTCGAGCGGGGCGCCCGCGTCGAGGGTGAGTGCCTGGCCCGGCTCGTCGCGCAGGGTGGCGTCACAGCTGCCGGCCAGCGCGGGGTCGGCTTCCTCGGCGAACCCGCCCGGCGCGGCCAGCGTGGCCGACAGCGTCAGCACGAACCCGGCCACTCCGGCGCGGCGCGCGGTCTTCCCCATGCGTCCCCCAGCACTCAGGTGTGTCACGGACCGCGCTCACGGTACTTCATAGCGTCGGTGCGGTTGGGGAGAACCGACTGGATTCCGCCGGTAGCGTGGCCTCATGCAGATCGGTGCGCACGTCCGTGACGACGACCCGCTGACCGCGGCCAAGGAGCGCTCGGCCGACGTGGTGCAGTTCTTCCTGGCCGACCCGAAGGGCTGGAAGAAACCCGTCGCGCAGCCGCCGCGGGCGGACATCGAAGCGGCCGGGGTGGAGGTGTTCATCCACTCCCCCTACATCATCAACGTCGCGTCGCTGAACAACCGCATCCGGATCCCGTCGCGCAAGCTCGTCACCCAGCACGCGGCCGCCGCGGCGGAGGTCGGCGCGAAGGGCCTGGTCGTGCACGGCGGTCACATCGGCAAGGGCGACGACATCGCGGAGGGCTTGGCCAACTGGCGCAAGTTGTTCGAACGGCAGGCGGCCGACGGCGGTTTCGCGGTGCCGATCCTGATCGAGAACACCGCGGGCGGCGACGGCGCGATGGCGCGGGAGATGGACGTGCTGGCGCGGCTGTGGGACGAGGTGGCCGAGTTCGGCGCCGGGTTCTGCCTGGACACCTGCCACGCGTTCGCCGCGGGCTGGGAGCTGGACGACGTGGTGGACAAGGTCATGGCCATCACCGGCCGCATCGACCTGGTGCACCTGAACAACTCGCGCGACGAGTTCGGCTCCGCACGCGACCAGCACGCGAACGTGGTGCACGGCGGCGGCACGATCGACCCGGAGGCGCTGGTGGCCGTCGCGGCGGCCGCCGGAGCGCCCGTGGTGGTCGAAACCCCGGCCGACGGACAGGCCGAGGACATCGCCTACCTGCGGGAGAAGCTGGGCTGACCCCCGCGGCGGCGGCGGTGCTGGAGGGGGAACACGGGCGGTTGTTGGCCGTGGCTGGTTTCGCCGCTCAGACCGCGTGCCGGGCGCGGCGGCGCTTCAGCACCACCACGTCGCGGGCCCGGTCGAGCACTCCGCCGGCCGGGTCGTCGTCGCCAGCCGTGCGTACCGCGTCTTCCGCCGGGCGGTAGATCTCCCGCACCACCAGCACGCACAGCCCGATCACGGCCAGGTCCCGCAGCGTGACGAACCCGAGGAACCAGTCCGGCGGCAGCCCCTTGTGGTCGGTGCCCAGGTAGTAGAACATCCGCGGCACCCACACCAGCGCGTCCAGCAGCATCCAGCCCAGCAGCAGCCGCCACCGCGGGATCGCCAGCACCGCGAGCGGCACCAGCCACAGCGAGTACTGCGGGCTCCACACCTTGTTGGTCAGCAGGAACGCGGCCACCACCAGGAAGCAGAGCTGCGCCAGCCGCGGCCGCACCGGCGCGGACAGCCCGACGTAGGCGATCCCGGCGCAGCAGGCCAGGAACAGCCCCCCGCTGACGACGTTCAGCCAGGTCGGCGTCTGCCCGGCGGCGAGCGGCCCGTCGAAGCCGGCCCAGCCGGTGAAGTACGAGATCACGTTGTAGATCGAGTCCGGGTCCATCCCGCGTTGCGCGTTGAGCCGGAAGAACTCCTGCCAGCCCGCGTTCAGCGTGAGCGCGATCGGCAGGTTGACCGCCAGCCAGGTGCCCACCGCCGTGCCCGCGGTGACCGCCCACGGCCGCAGCTTCCCGGCCCGGATGCACAGGATGAGCAGGGGCCCGAGCAGGAACAACGGGTACAGCTTCGCCGCCGCGCCGAGCCCGATCAGCAGCCCGGCCACCGCCGGTTTCCGCCGCGCCCAGGCGAGCAGACCGGTCGCGGCGAACGCGGTGGCCAGCGCGTCGAAGTTGGTGAACGCGTGCACCAGCACCAGCGGTGAGATCGCGGCGAGGCACGCGTCCCACGGTCTGCGGTTCGCGGTGCGGCCCACCGCCCACACCGTGACCAGCCAGGCGAGCGCGAGCCAGAACGCGGTGATGTTGAAGTAGATCGCCACCGGCAGCGCGCCGGGCAGCCAGCCGGTGTCGGCGATCGCCTTCCAGCCCTGCGCGAGTTTCGCGTTCGCCCACTGGAACAGCCCGGTCAGCACCGGGTACTCCATGTAACGGACGTGCGCGTTCGGCGTGCCGGCGTCGTCGATCCAGCTCGTCTTGTACGGGAACGTGCCGGGCTGGTCGAGCCGCTCGGCGCTGAACAGCGGGACGACGTCGGAGTAGCACATCGCCACGTACGGGCGCCCGGACCGCCAGTCCAGCTGGGTCTGCCCGCTGTCGTCGACGTACTGCTGGATGCAGCTGGCCTTGCCGAACCAGCACAGCACCAGCGCCAGCGTGGCCAGGGCCAGCCCGACCCGCTGGGGTGTCCAGAACCAGTGCCGCCCGACCGCCGCGTGCTCGCCGAGCGGACCGCCGATCGGTCTGCTCGCGGCCGCGACCAGCGGCTCGGTCCGGGACGGCGCGACCCGCTGACCGGCGTCGAGTGACGCCGGCGCGGGTTCGGCCGAGGTGGTCTCGTCGGTCGGGCTGGACACCCGCGCGATGTTACGGCCCGCGGCGTGAGCCGGGGATCAGCCTCTGTCGCGGGTGGTGGTCGGCCCGAAGTCGTCGCCACCACCACCCGGGATGGTGAAGGTCGGCGTTTGCCGGGACTTGCTCGTCGTCGGTTCCGTCGATTCCGGGGTGTGGGTCGGCGTCGACGGCGGGGTCGACGGCGGCGTGGTCGGGGACGACGTGCTCGACCTGCTGCTCGTCGGCTTCGTCGAGGACGACGCGTCGTCACCGGCGGTCGCGCTCTTGCCGATCGGCGAGACGGTCGGGAACTTCTCGCTCGGCTTGCCCTTGAGGTAGTCGTTCATGAACTGCTGCCACATCTTGGCAGGCAGCCCGGTCGAGGAGACCGCGTCGCCGTTCTTGTCCCGCAGCGGCGTGTTCTTGTCACTACCGACCCAGGACGCGGCGGAGATCGACGGCGTGTAGCCGACCATCCACACCTGCGAGTTGTCCTTCTCCGACCCGGAGCCGTTGCCGGCGCTGGCGTCGTACTGCTGGGTACCGGTCTTGCCGGCGCACTCGTGGCCGCTGGGGCAGCTGAGCTTCGAGAACTGGATGACCGGCTTGAGCGCGTTGGTCACGTTGCCCGCGATCTGCTTGCTCTTGTTCGCGTCACCCTCGGCGAAGGCCGGCTTCGGGTTGCTCGACGGCTGGTACACCACGTCCCCGCCGGGCGTGGTCACCTTCTGCACGAAGTGCCGGTCCAGGTAGGTGCCGTTGTCGGCGATGGTCGCGTACCCGGCCGCCATGTCCAGCGGCGAAGCCATGGTCGAGCCACCGCCGAGCGCGATGTTGTTGTCGACGGCCTTGAGCGAGGTGACCCCCGCCTCCTTGGCCGCGTCGGCCACCGCCTGTGGTCCGGTCACGTTGGCGACCATGTCGAAGAACACCGTGTTGGTCGACCGCATCGTCGCTTCCGCGACCGTGCACTCCTTCGAACAGCTGTTGGACGCGCCCGCGTTGTTGATGTAGCGCGGGTTGCCGTTGGGCAGCACCCCGAACTGCCGGTGCGTGCTGCCGTCGAACGTTTCGCCGAGCCCCTTGCCCATCTTGAGGAACGCGACCAGGTCGAACGTCTTGAACGACGACCCCGGGTTCCGTGCGGTGTTCGCCCAGTCGATGTAGTCGGTCTTGTCGTTGGGGCCGCCGTAGTAGGCGACCACACCGCGGGTCTTCGGATCCACGGCGACGAGCGCCTTCTTCAGCTCGGGCGGCTGCCCCTGCATCACGTCGTTGACGGCCTTCTCCGCCAGGCGCTGCGCGTTCGGGTCGATCGTCGTGTAGACGTTGTAGCCGTTGGCCTGGATCTTCTCCTTGGAGTAGCCCGCGGCCTCCAGTTCGGCTTCGACCTGCGCCTGGATGAACGCGTTGTTGCCGGTGATCGCCTGCGGCTTGGTCTGGTCCTTGGGCAGCGGCGTCGGGTACTGGGCGGACTTGCGGTCGGTGTCCGACAGCCAGTTGTACTTGACCATCTGGTCCATGACGTAGTTCCAGCGCCACGTCGTGTACTCGGCGTTCTCCGACTTGCCGGGGCCCTGGATCAGACCGGCCAGCAGCGCCGCCTCGGACTGGGTCAGCTGCGCCGCGGTCTTGTTGAAGTACGCGTGCGAGGCGGCTTCGATGCCGTAGGCGCCACGTCCGAAGTAGACGATGTTCAGGTAGGCCGTGATGATGTCCTCTTTGGACTGCGTCTGGTTCATCTTGAACGACTTGACCAGCTCGGTCGCCTTGCGGGTGAGCGTGGGCGCCTCGTTCTCGGTGGCCTTCTTGATGTACTGCTGGGAGATGGTCGAACCACCGCCGGAGCCGCCGGTCAGGTTGTTGTAGACGGCGCCCAGGATGCCCATCACGTCGAAACCGTTGTTGGTCTCGAAGGTCGCGTCCTCGGCCGCGTACACGGCGTGCTTGACGGTGTCCGGGATCTGGCCCGGCTTGAGGAGCTGGCGGTTCCCGCTGTCCGGGATCTCCTTGCCCATGACCGAGCCGTCGCTGTAGTAGTAGGTCACCACCTGGGCCTGCTGGGCCAGGACCTCCTCCGGCGTCGGCACGTCCACCAGGAAGTAGGCGATCGTGAATGCGATCGCCGGCAGCACGACGAACACCCCGAAAAAGGCGTACAGGGTGCGCCGGATGATCTTCCAGCGCCGCTTCTTGCGCTGCTTCGGCGTCAGGGCCGCCTTGCCCTTCTTCCCCTTCCCGGTCTCCTCGGGCGCGTCGTCCTCGGGGCCGGAGTCGTTCAGGGGCTCGTCGACGTAGTCGTCGTAGTCGTCGTACCCGCTGGCGCGCAGCTCGGCGTGGGTGAGCAGGCCCGGCTCGGAGTCACCCATGCCGGGGCGGCGGCCGGCGGCGGCACCGGCACCCGCCGCCGCGGCGGCCGGACCGGCGGGCGGGCGGTAGCGGCCGCGCATCGGCCGGTCGGCGGGGTTCTGCGGACCGGGAGCTCCGGGCGGCGGCCCGGGACGGCGCCTCGGCGGCGGAGGCATGCGGTTGCCCGCGGGCGGGACGCGGCGGGGACCACGGGGGGCGTCCGGGTCCTGACCACCCGGCCAGCCCGGGCCACCGCCCTCGCCGGGCCACTGGGGGCCCTGGGGACCCTGCGGGCCGCGGGCCTGCGGGCGCTGGGGAGGCGCGGGACGTCGTGGCGGTTCGTCACCGCTCGGCCAGGCCGGGCCGCCCTCGCGCGGCCACTGGGCACGACGGGGTTCATCGGGCTCCTGACCGGGCCAGGAGCGATTGCGGTGGTCGTTCACGAGTGAGCCTCCCAGACCGGCGGTACACCGGGCGCCGTTCTGTGATCGAGTGCCAGCGCTGCGCTACGTCCCCTCACTGCCCGGCCGTCCTCCGGGACGGGCCGTGCGGGGTTCCGTTGCCCGAGACGTACGAACGCACCAGATGGTTCCAGCGGCACGCCCGGCACACCTCCACCACATGGACGTTGAACTCCCCCACCAGGTTGGCCAGGCGGGCCAGTTCCGCCGGTGTCCTGGCCGAGCCGGAGACGTGCCTGAGCTGTTCACCGAACACCCAGGACACGTTCGTCAGGCCGTCCTGCCCGCACAGCGGGCAGGGGGCCCCGCTCGGTTCGCCGTGGAACCGGGCAGCCCTGAGCAGGTACGGATCGGCGTCGCAGACGTCGCGCGTGCCGACACGACCGGCGCGGACGCCGGCCAGCAGCGCGCGGCGCTGCAGGGCGTAGTCCACCACCTGTCGCTGGTTCTGCACGGTGACAGAGTACGTGGCCGCCGTGTGTGCGCCATGAGCTGTGCGGCCTAACGGTGTAGACCACGCGCGCGACACGCCGAACGTTCCATAACGCTCTGGTGAACTTCAGGGGTGTGTTTCGGGTCGCATCGGGTGATCATCGGTGTTGGCTGCACCACTTCGATGTATCGGCCCGATATAATCGGGCGTTAGGTTGCCGGAGTGTCGTGGAAGTCCTCGAAAGGGGGTGCACCGTGCTGGAGTTCGCCATCCTGGGGCTGCTGCACGAGGCACCGATGCACGGCTACGTGCTGCGCAAACGGCTGCACGACACGCTCGGCATGTTCCGCACCTTCTCGTACGGTTCGCTGTATCCGACCCTGCGCCGGCTGCAGCGGGCGGGGTTCATCGAAGAGGCCGACAGTGACGTCGGAGGAGCCGGCGAGCCCGTCAAGGGCTGGGGCCGGCGGGCTCGGACGGTGTACAAGCTCACAGCGGAGGGGAAAGAGCACTTCGCGAAGCTGCTCGCCGACGCCGGGCCCCAGACCTGGGAGGACGAAGGGTTCGGGGTCCACCTGGCCTTCTTCTCCCGGACACCGGCTGATGTCAGGATGCGGATCCTGGAGGGCCGGCGCCGCCGGGTCGAGGAACGCCGTGAAGGGCTACGGGCGGCGCTCGCTCGTGCCGAGGAGAAGATCGACCGCTACACGCGTGAGCTGCACCGCCTCGGGCTGGAGAGCAGCGAGCGCGAGGTGCGCTGGCTGAACGAACTGATCGCGCACGAGCAGGACGAGCAAAACCGCGGGCTTCAGAGCTGAGACCGCATCCGAAATCGGCAAGACATCACTGAACGAAGGAGAAACCGGCATGGGCGACAACAGCGGCCGCGTACGAGTGGCCATCGTTGGCGTCGGAAACTGTGCGGCGTCGCTGGTGCAGGGGGTGCACTACTACCGCGACGCCGACCCGGCCTCGCGGGTGCCCGGCCTGATGCACGTGCGGTTCGGCCAGTACCACGTCGGTGACGTGGACTTCGTGGCCGCGTTCGACGTCGACGCCAAGAAGGTCGGCCAGGACCTGTCGTCCGCGATCCTCGCCAGCGAGAACAACACCATCAAGATCACCGACGTGCCGCCGCTCGGTGTGCCGGTTCTCCGCGGCCCGACCATGGACGGCCTCGGCCGCTTCTACCAGGAGACCATCGAGGAGTCCGACGAGGAGCCGGTGGACGTCGTCGCCGCGCTGCGCGAGGCCCGGGTCGACGTGCTGGTCTCCTACCTGCCGGTCGGATCGGAGCAGGCCCAGAAGTTCTACGCGCAGTGCGCCATCGACGCCGGCGTGGCCTTCGTCAACGCGATCCCGGTGTTCATCGCCTCGGACCCGGCGTGGGCGCAGAAGTTCACCGACGCCGGTGTCCCGATCGTCGGTGACGACATCAAGTCCCAGGTCGGCGCCACCATCACGCACCGCGTGCTGGCGAAGCTGTTCGAGGACCGCGGGGTCCAGCTCGACCGCACCATGCAGCTGAACGTGGGCGGCAACATGGACTTCAAGAACATGAAGGAGCTGGAGCGCCTGGAGTCCAAGAAGGTCTCCAAGACCCAGGCGGTCACCTCGCAGATCGACCGCGACCTGGGCAAGGCCAACGTGCACGTGGGCCCGTCGGACTACGTGCAGTGGCTGGAGGACCGCAAGTGGGCCTACGTCCGGCTGGAGGGACGCGCCTTCGGTGACGTGCCGCTGAACCTGGAGTACAAGCTCGAGGTGTGGGACTCGCCGAACTCGGCCGGCATCATCATCGACGCGGTGCGCGCCGCGAAGATCGCCCTGGACCGCGGCGTCGGCGGCCCGCTGCTGTCGGCTTCGTCCTACTTCATGAAGTCGCCGCCGGTGCAGTACGACGACTCGACCGCGCGCGACTCGGTGGAGAAGTTCATCGCGGGCGAGATCGAGCGCTGAGTTCTCCGCGAGGAAGGGCCCGGTCCTGGACCGGGCCCTTCCTTCACGCCTGGAGCGCGGCGGGCAGGTCGGCGACGGTGTCCAGGACCCGGTGCACCCGCTCCAGCACGGCGGGATCCGGCGGGAAGTGCGGGTTGGGCACGGCGTAGACGGTCATCCCCGCGGCCAGCGCGGACTTGAGCCCGTTGGTGGTGTCCTCGACCGCGGCGCACTTCGCGGGGTCGACGCCCAGCCGGCGGGCGGCTTCGAGGTAGACGTCCGGGGCCGGCTTGCCCGCGGCGACCTGCTCGCTGGAGATCGCGACCTCGACCAGCCCGGTCAGGTCGGTGGCCGTCAGGAACGCCTCGATCAGCACCGGTGGTGACGAGCTGGCGATGGTCACCGGGTACCGCTCGCCGACCGCGCGCACGGCGTCGGCGGCCCCGGGCAGCACCGGCGGACCGCCCGCGTAGCGGTGGGCCATCGCGTCGATCACGACCTCGGCGATCCGCTCCGGCGTGAGCCGCGCGCCGAGGTGTTCGACCAGGTAGCGCGCCCATTCCGGGGTGCTCATCCCCTGCATGGCGCGGGTGGCCGTGGCGGTCCAGCTGCCGCCGTACTCGGCGACGACCGCCCGGCGCACCTCGTCCCAGGTCTGCTCGGAGTCGACGAGCACCCCGTCGAGGTCGAAAACCACCGCGTCCATGCCCGTGACCGTACCTACTCGTCCGCGGCCAGGCGCAGGATCGGGCCGAGCAGGCCGGGGAAGCGTTCGCCCAGGTCGTCCGCGCGGACCCGGACCCGCCGGTGCCTGCCGTCCACGGTCATCGAGATCACCCCCGCCTCCCGCAGGATCCGCCAGTGGTTGGTCAGCGTCGACATCGGCACGTCCAGGCCGTCGGCGAGCACCGCGCACGTCGATTCGGGGTCCCCGGAGGCGCGCAGCACCAGCTTCAGGCGCACTGGATCGCCCAGCGCGTGCAGCACCTGCGCGAGCGTCAGCGACTCGCGTGCGGGCTGGGGTAGCGATCGCATGGCCCGAGTCTAGCAAACTGTTCGACAGTTCGGGATTATCGAACTATCGTCGGCGGCATGACGAAGATCGAGACTCCCGCCGTGAGCCGGGCGGCGTTGCTCGCGCTGGCCTGCCTCGGCCAGTTCATGGTGCTGCTGGACAGCACCATCGTCGGGGCCGCGCTGCCCGACATGCAGGAGCGCCTGCACGTCGGGCTCAGCGGGCTGCAGTGGATCGTGGACGCCTACGTGCTGCTGGTGGCCATGCTGTTGCTGTCCGGCGGGGTCTTCGCCGACCGGTTCGGCCGCAAGCGCGTGTTCCTGGCCGGTGTGGCGGTGTTCACGGTCGCGTCGGTGGTGTGCGCCCTCGCGCCGTCGATCGGCTGGCTGATCGCCGGGCGGGTGCTGCAGGGCGTCGGGGCCGCGGCGCTGAGCCCCGCGTCGCTGGCCCTGCTCAGCGCCGCGTACCCGGTTCCGGCCGAGCGGGTCCGGGCGATCGGGTTGTGGGCCGGGTTCAGCGGGATCGGCCTGGCCGCGGGACCGCTGGCAGGCGGCATCCTGGTCGAGGCCTTCTCCTGGCCGGCGATCTTCCTGGTGAACGTGCCCGTCGGCGCGGTCCTGCTGGTGGTCGGCATGCGGGTCCTGGGCGAGTCCCGCAACCCGGAGGCGCCGGCGATCGACGTGCCGGGCACGGTCCTGTCGGTCGTGGGCGTCGGCGCGCTGACCTACGGCCTGATCGAGGGCGGGTCGCGTGGCTGGACCTCGCCGGTGATCCTGGGCAGCTTCGCGGTCGCGGTGGTGGTGCTCGCCGGGTTCGTCGCCGTGGAAGCTCGCCGCGCGGCGCCGATGCTGCCGTTGCGGCTGTTCCGGGAACGGCTGTTCACGGTGTCGAACACGGCGATGGTCGTGGTGGGTTTCGCGCTGATGGGCTCGTCCTTCTTCTTCTCCCAGTTCTTCGTGCACGTCCAGGGCAGCTCGATCCTGGTGGCCGGGCTGCGGACGCTGCCCGCGACGCTCGGCATGGTGGTGGTGAGCCCGTTCGCCGGCCGGCTCGCCGCGCGGTACGGCTTCCGGGTGGTGGTCACCAGCGGCCTGGTGCTGGCCGGGCTGGGCCTGCTGGTGCTGGGTTTCGTGGACGCGGGCACCGGCTACGGCAACGTGTGGTGGCGGCTGGCGATGGTGGGCGTCGGGTTCGCCCTGGCCATGTCGCCGCTGACCGGGGCCGCGATCCAGGCGGTGAGCCCGCGGGAGGGCGGGCTGGCGTCCGCGATCAGCAGCACGACCCGGCAGATCGGGGCGGTGCTCGGGGTGGCGGTGCTGGGAGCGGTCGTCCAGACCGGGGCGGGGCTGGGCAGTGCCTTCGTGGTGGCCGGGGTGGTGACCCTGGTGGGCGCCGTGCTGACCGGACTGTGGCTGGTGAAGTCCGCGTCCCTGTGAGCCGATTAACTTAGACAACCTAAGCAATAACGCTTAGGCTAGCTAAGTGAATCCAGGAGTAGCAGAGCTCGCGCACGAGCTCCGCCCGCTGGTCTTCCGCCTCTACTACCTGGTCCGGCGGCTGACCCCGCGGCACCAGCTCACCCTGACCCAGGGCTCGGTGCTGAGCGAGCTGGTCCACGGCGGCCCGCGGCGGATGAGTGCGCTCGCCGAGCTGGAGGGCGTGCGTCAGCCGTCCATGACGGACCTGGTCCGCCGGCTGGAGCGGCTCGGCCTGGTCAGCAGGCGGCCCGATCCGGACGACCGGCGCGCGGTGCTGATCGAGGCGACCTCGTCCGGCGCGCGGTACATGACCGCGCTGATCACGGCCCGCGAGGAGTTCCTGCGCGAGCGCCTGACCGCCCTGGATCCAGCCGACCGCGACGCGATCGACGCGGCGCTGCCGGCCCTGCGGAGGCTCATCGATCCGGTCAAGAAGGAGGAACTGCTCTCATGAGCAGTCACAGTCACGGGAGCCTGCTGGACGCGCTGAAGGGCCAGCCCAAGCAGGTGTGGATCACGGCGTTCGCCGCGGTCATCGCGTTCATGGGGATCGGGCTGGTGGACCCGATCCTGCTGTCCATCGCCGAGGGGCTGCACGCCACGCCGTCCCAGGTGACGCTGCTGTTCTCGTCCTACCTCGGCGTCCAGGTGATCGCCATGCTGGTCACCGGCGCCGCCAGCGCGAAGTTCGGTCCGAAGCGGACGGTCCTGACCGGGCTGGCGCTGATCGTGGTCGCGACCGCGCTGTGCGCCGCGGCCGGGTCGATCGAGCAGCTGGTCGCGCTGCGCGCGGTGTGGGGCCTCGGCAACGCGTTCTTCATCGCCACCGCGCTGTCGGTGATCGTCGGCGCCGCCACCGGCGGGCAGGCCGGCGCGATCCTGCTCTACGAGGCCGCGCTCGGCGTCGGCCTCGCGGCCGGGCCGCTGCTCGGCGCCCTGCTCGGCAGCATCTCCTGGCGCGGCCCGTTCGTCGGCACCGCCGTGCTGATGGCCGCCGCCCTGGTGCTGTGCTCGATCTTCCTGGCCGGGGACAAGCACGAGAAGCGGGACCCGATCCGGCTGCTCGACCCGCTGTGCGCGCTGAAGCACGCCGGCCTGCTGCGCACCTCGATCGGCTCCGCGTTCTACACCGCCGCGTTCTTCACCGTGCTGGCCTGGACCCCGTTCGTGCTGGACTGGAGCGCGGTCGCGGTCGGGCTGATCTTCTGCGGCTGGGGCCTGTGCGTCGCGGTCGCCGGGGTGGTGCTCGCGCCGAAGCTGGCCGGCCGGCTCGGCGAGCGGCACGCGACCGTGGTGTCGGTGCTCGGCTACGCGGTGCTGATGGTGGTGCTCGTGGTGCCGAGCAAGCCGGTGATCGTGGTCGGCGTGATCGCCTCTGGGCTGGTCTCCGGCCTGCTGAACACCCTGTTCACCGGCACCGCGATGTCGATCAGCGACGCGCCCCGGCCGGTGGCCAGCGCGGGCTACAACTTCTGCCGCTGGCTCGGCGGCGCCGTGGCCGCCACCCTCGTCGGGCACGTCGCCGAGTGGCTCGGCTCGGAGCACGCCCCGTTCGTCATCGCCGCGATCCTGTGCGTGCTGGCCGGCGGGCTCCTCGCGATCCGGACGAACAGCGCGGATCCGCACCGGGTGCCGCGTGAGGCAGCTCTCGTCGGGGAAGAGCTTTGACTACCGTTCACCTGTAGTTTGAGGACACCTGGCCTCGGTCGCTTAACGTCACCAGCGTTTCCCCTGACTGAGTGACTGGAGACCAGGTGTCCTTCACCCCCGGGCGGCTGCTGCCCCTCCTTACCCACACGAGCGGCAGAGCCGCGACCACGTGCATCTACCGTTGTGGCAACCAGTGTGCTCACGAGGCGCCCAACGAGTCGTCGAACGAGTACTTCGGTGACGTCGTCAAGGGCATGTCCCGGCGCGGCGTCTTCAAGGCCAGTGCCGTCATGGCCGCCGCGGCGGGCGGGTTCGCCGCGCTCCACGCCGGTGCCACCGCCTCCGCCGCCGTGCCGCCCGCGCTGGCCGGCCACGGCAACCGCCCCGGCCGCCCCGTGCCCGGTACGGACTTCACGCCCGTCGCGCCGAACAAGGCCGACGCGGTCGTCATCCCGGACGGCTGGGAGCAGAACGTCGTGATCCGCTGGGGCGACCCGGTGGTCACCGGCGCGCCGAAGTTCGACATCGCCAAGCAGACCGCGGCCGCGCAGGCGAAGCAGTTCGGCTACAACAACGACTTCGTCGGGCTGATCCCGCAGGACCGGCAGGGCAAGCGCTTCCTGATGGTCGTGAACCACGAGTACACGACCGAGACGCAGATGTTCCCGGCCGGCCAGTACGACTCGGCCAACCCGACCGAGGAGCAGGTCAAGATCGGCTGGGCGGCCCACGGCCTGTCGGTCGTGCTCGTGGAGAAGCAGCGCGACGGCGGCCTGGAAGTCGTGCCGAGCCGCTACGGGCGCCGCATCACGCTGGACACGACGTTCGAGGTGCGTGGCCCGGCCGCCGGCTCGAAGTACCTGAAGACCTCCGCCGACCCGACCGGCACCAAGGTGCGCGGCACCCAGAACAACTGCGCCGGCGGCGTCACGCCGTGGGGCACGGTCCTGTCCGGCGAGGAGAACTTCCACCAGTACTTCGCCAACTCGGAGAAGGTCACCGACCCGGTGGAGCAGGCCCGGCTGACCCGCTACGGCATCGGCAAGGGCACCTCGACCCGCAAGTGGGAGCGCTTCGACAAGCGCTGGGACGTGCCGCGGGAGCCCAACGAGGTCAACCGGTTCGGCTGGGTCGTCGAGATCGACCCGAACGACCCGAACTCCACCCCGATCAAGCACACCGCGCTCGGCCGCTTCAAGCACGAGGCCGCCAACGTCAAGATCACCAAGGACGGCCGGGTCGCGGTCTACTCCGGCGACGACGAGCGCTTCGAGTACATCTACAAGTTCGTGTCGAAGGGCAAGTACAAGCCGGGCACCAGCGCCCACGCCCGCCGCCACAACTCGGCGCTGCTCGACGAGGGCACGCTGTACGTCGCGAAGTTCACCGGCGACAGCCCGGCGAGCCAGATCGACGGCACCGGCAAGCTGCCCGCGGACGGCGAGTTCGACGGCCGCGGCGAGTGGATCCCGCTGGCCAGCGGGGACAAGTCCTTCGTGGACGGGTTCACCGCCGAGGAGGTGTACGTCTTCACCCGCCAGGCCGCGGACAAGGCCGGCGCGACGAAGATGGACCGCCCCGAGGACATCGAGCCGAACCCGGTCAACGGCCGCATCTACGCCGCGCTGACCAACAACAGCGACCGCGGCGCGGCAGGCAAGGCCGGTGTGGACGAGGCGAACCCGCGCGTCGGCAACAAGAACGGCCACGTGCTGGAGTGGGAGGAGGACCGCGGCGACGCGGCCTCGACGACGTTCTCCTGGCGGCTGCTGCTGGTCTGCGGTGACCCGGCCACGGCCGACACCTACTTCGGCGGCTTCCCGAAGGACCAGGTCAGCCCGATCTCCTGCCCGGACAACGTGGCGTTCGACCCCTACGGCAACCTGTGGATCTCCACCGACGGCAACGCGCTGGGCATGAACGACGGCCTGTTCGCGGTGCCGGTCGACGGCCCGAACCGCGGCCAGGTCAAGCAGTTCCTCACGGTGCCGATCGGCGCGGAAACCTGCGGCCCCAACGTGACGAGCGACTTCGTCACGGTCGCGGTGCAGCACCCCGGCGAGGGCGGCACGGTGACGAACCCGCAGTCGCACTGGCCGGACGGCGGCAGCAACCTGCCCCGCCCGGCGGTGGTTTCGGTGTGGCGCAAGCGCCGCTGAAGGTGAGTTGACGGAGCCCCGGGGAACGCGCTTCCCCGGGGCTCCGTCATGCCGGCGCGAGTCCCACGCTCCCGCGCGCGAGTTCCACGTTCAGGCGCGCGAGTTCCACGCTCCGGCGCGCGAGTTCCACGCTCCCGCGCGCGAGTTCCACGTTCAGGGGAGCGAGTCGACCGCTTGAGTCCGGTCCGGCTTCGGCCGCGCGCCCAGCACCAACGCGACGCACGCCCCGGCGAGCATGCACAGCCCGACCACCCACAGGCCGGTCCGCTGCGATCCCGTCAGGTCCCGCAGCCAGCCCGTCACGTACGGCGCGGCGAAACCGGAGATGTTGCCCAGCGAGTTGATCAACGCGATGCCGCCGGCGGCCGCCGCGCCGGAGAGGAACGTCGAGGGCAGCGCCCAGAACGTCGGCAGCGCCGCGCACACCCCCACGGCGCAGATCGTCACCGCGACCATCGCCGCGTAGGGGTTGCCCAGGTACAGGGCGATCGGGATCGCCACGCCGCCGACGATCATCGGCAGCGCGACGTGCCACTTCCGCTCCCGCGTGCGGTCGCCGTGCCGCGCCCAGAACACCATCACCACCGCGGCGATCACGTACGGGATGGCCGTGACCAGACCGGCTTCCACGGTCGACAGCTTCGTCCCGAACTGCTGCCCGAACCCGGCGATGATCGTCGGCAGGAAGAACCCGAGCGCGTACAGGCCGTACGCGATCGCGAAGTACACGAAGGCCAGGCCGAGGATGCGCGGGTGGGTCAGCGCCTTGCGCAGCGGCCAGTGGTGCGCGGCCTCGGTCGCCTTGCGCTCGTTGTCCAGTTCGGTGGTCAGCCAGCGGCGCTCGTCCTCGGTGAGCCACTTCGCCTGCTCCGGCCGGTCGGTCAGGTAGAACCAGGTCACGAACGCGAGCAGGATCGCCGGGATGCCCTCGACGAGGAACATGAACCGCCAGCCGGACAGCCCGAACACCCCGTGCCCGTGCGCGATCAGCAGGCTGGACACGGTCGACCCGATCGCCGAGGACACCGGCACGGCGGCCATGAACAACGCGACCGCCTTGGCCCGCTGCGCCGCCGGGAACCAGTACGTCAGGTACAGGATGATGCCGGGGAAGAAGCCCGCCTCGGCGACGCCGAGCAGGAACCGCATGATCACCAGCGTCGTCGGGTTCGGCACGAACGCCAGCACCGTCGCGACGATCCCCCAGGTGACCATGATCCGCGCCAGCCACCGCCGCGCGCCGAACCGGTGCAGCGCGAGGTTGCTGGGCACCTCGAGCGTCAGGTAGCCGAGGAAGAAGATCCCGGAGGCGAACCCGAACGCGGTCGCGGACAGACCGAGTTCGGCGTTCATCCCGTTCGGCCCCGCGAAGCCGATGTTGACGCGGTCCAGGTAGTTCACGAAGTACAGCAGGGCCAGGAAGGGCATGATCCGCAGCGCGACCTTGCCCAGCACCCGGTCACCCTCGGCGATCGTCCTCGTCGACATCCCCGAATTGCATGCCACTTACGGGTGGTTCGTCAAGATCAATGCAGCACGTGCTCGATCACGTTGCGCGGGTACGGCGCCATCCGGGTTTCGGTGTGCAGGCGGAAGTAGAACGCGTTGACCACGGCGGCGACCGGGGCGTGCCGCTGGACGACGTCCGCCGCCGCGGGAGGCAGCGCGGGGAGGTCGCCGGTGCGGATGGCCTCGTTGCGCAGCCGGACGTCGGCGATGCCGCCCAGTTCGCGCACGATCCAGTTGACCAGGTGGGTGAGCACGTAGCTGCGGTCGTGGGTGGCGTGGTCGGCGAGGAAGCGCCGCTCGGCGCCGGTGAGGTCGAAGCGCGGGCTGGACGCCAGGCCGAAGTCGGTGAGGTAGAGCCGTTCGCCGTCGGTGAGGGTGTTGCCGAAGTGCGCGTCGAAGTGCCACAACCCGAGGCGGCTCATTGCCCGGGTGATCGCCGTCAGCTCCCGCTCGGCCATCCCGCACGCGCCCTCGTGCATCCAGGCGCGGAGGTCGTGCGGCATCCGTTCCAGGAACAGCACGAGGTCGGCCGGCGCCGCGGCGAGCGCCTCCAGCCGCCGCCGCACGCCCGGGTGGCCGTGCCAGAACGCGATCGACTCCTCCCGCTCGGCCGCGGTCACTTGCGGGCGCGGGCCGCCGCCGAGGACCCGCCAGTGGTGCAGCAGCAGGAAGTTCTCGCTGCCGCCCGCCAGCACGTCGTCGCTGGTCAGGACGTGCGCGGCCAGCTCACGCCAGGCGCCGCCGCCCGGGGAGCCGACCCCGTAGTGCGACCAGACCGGCAGGCCGAAGAGGTCGGCGGTCGAGCGCGGGTTCGCCAGCTCCACCTCGGTGACCGGCACCCGCTTCACGAACACCGGCACGCCCTCGACGTCGGCCAGCCAGGTCGTGCCGCCGATACCGGTGCCCAGCGGCCGGGCGCCGTCCAGTAACGCGGCCACGCTCGCATCGCCGAGCCGGGACAACGCCGTGGACACCCGCTCGTGACGGGCTCGCCTCGACGCGAGGGACTGCGACAACGGGATCTCCTCCAGCCGGCCGGGAACAACCGCCTAACGTAGGGGCATGCCGGAAAATCCCCTCGCTCTCGTCACCGGTGCCTCGCGCGGGATCGGTGCCGCTATCGCCCGTGCGCTCGCCCCCACCCACCGCGTGCTGCTCGCCGGCCGGGACGTCGACGCGCTCGGCGAGCAGGCCGCCGAGTCGGCGAACGCGGAGCCGTGGCCGGTGGACCTGAGCGACCTCGACGGCGTGCGCGCGGCGGTCGCCGGCATCGACCGGCTGGACGTGCTCGTCCACTCGGCCGGCACGGCCGAACTGGGCACCGTCGAGCAGTCCGCGCCCGCGGCGTGGCGGAAGAACTTCGAGGTCAACGTCGTCGCCGTGGCGGAGCTGACCCGCCTGCTGCTGCCTGCCCTGCGCGCCGCGAACGGGCACGTCGTGATCATCAACTCCGGTCAGGGCCTGTCCGCCCGCGCCGGCTGGGGCCCCTACGCGGCGAGCAAGCACGCGGTGCGCGCGTTCGCCGACGCGCTGCGCGAGGAGGAGCCGGGCATCCGGGTCACCTCGGTCTACCCGGGCCGGACCGACACGGAGATGCAGCAGGCGATCGTCGCGGGCGAGGGCAAGGAGTACGCCCCCACGCAGTACCTGCGGCCGGACTCGGTCGCCGCGGCGGTGCTCTCCGCGGTCACCGCGAGCCCCGACTCGCACGTCACCGACGTCACCGTCCGGCCCCGCCCGCGCTAGTCGTCGGGGCCGAGCGAGCCGACGAACTCGCGGAAGTCGCCGGCCAGCGCGTCGAACTCGGCCCGGGTGCAGGTCAGCACCGCGCGGACGACGGCGCGCTGGCCCGCCCCCTCGCCCATCGCGAGGTACACCTCGCTGCGCACGAACGTTTCGCCGCCGGCCGTGAACCGCAGCTCCTGCACGAAACCGTCGCCGCCGATCTCGTCGCCGCTGAGCACGGTCACCTCGGCGGCGGTCTCGCGCAGGTCCGCCGCGGACCCGGCGGCCACCTCGCGCAACGGCACCGCCGACGGCCACATCCCGCCGGTCAGCATGATCCCCGCGGTGTCCGACCGCACCGCGGCGAAGGCGGCGTCCCGAGCCGGCACGGGCTCCCAGCCGTCCGGCAGTCCGAAGTGGACGGAAACGGGCAGTGTCATCCGAACAACCCCTTGAGCGATTTGCCGACGTCCGCGACGTCCTCGCCGAAGTCCTTGATGCCTTCGCCGGCCGCCTCGATGCCGTTGCCGATCGCGTTCGTGGCCGACTTCGCGGTCTCGGCGACCTTGTGGCCGTCGACCTGCAGGTCGAACCCGAGCTCACCGCCGAGCCCGAGCGCCAGGCCGGCGTTGCCCTTGATGTGGAACTTGCCGTCCTCGCCCTCGCCGACGGTGAACCCGGCCTCCGCGCCGAGACCGGCCCAGCCCTCCGCGGTCCCGCCCGCGCCGACGCCACCGACGTCGACGGCGCCGCGCACGCTGCCGCGCGCCCCGGCGAACACCCCCGCCTTGGCCTCGACCACCTCCTTGGTGGCCTTGAGCCCGGCCCGGCCGCGGACGCCGAACATGGCCTCCGCCTTGCCGTCCAGGCCGAGGACGCCGTAGTCGACGCGGCCGGTCGCGGTGCTCTTGATGCCGTCGATGGTCTCCATCTCGAGGATGAGGCCCTTGTTGTTCAGCGCGGCCTGGAAGTTGGTCTCGATGCCGACCATCGTTTCGAGCCTGCCGGTGAGCGTGAGATCGCCCTTCCGCAGCTTGCCCTCGGCGACCTGGTGCAGCAGGTAAGCGTAGTAGCGGTAGCGGCCCAGCTTGCCGTGCTCGGGCGGGATGAACTTGTTGCCGTACTCCCACGTCTTGATCGACGAGCTGCCGGTGGCGTCCCAGCCGCTGGCGATCGCGTCGACGAGCCCGCCGATCGCGCTGCCCGCCGCGGCCTCGATCGTGCCGATGGCCCGCGCGGCTTCGGCGGCCTGGCGTGCGAGCTGTTCGCGGGCCCGGTCGAGCACCTCCCGCGCCTGCTCCTGGAGTTGCTCGCCCTGCTGCCGCAGCTGCTCGGCCTGCTGCACCGCTTCCTCCGCGGCGTCCTCGACGGCCTGCTCGGCGGCCCGGTCGAGGGCACGGCGGCCGGAGTCCCACAGCTCGATCGCCTCCTGGGCCTGTTCCTGGGCCCAGCGCAGCGTGTCGGCGTAGTGGTCGAGACCGCCCGCGGCGGCTGTCAGGCTGTCGGCCGCCTTCAGCCACTGCGGGGGCAGCCAGTCGACCAGCTCGCCGAACGCGTCGGCGGCCGCGCCCTGCCAGCCGGGGACGCTGAACCCGGCGAGTTTCGAGCCGACGCCGTCGAACTGTTTCGCCTGGTCGAGCAGGGTCCGCGCGTGCTCGACGATGGTTTCCGGTGATCCGGGGACCAGCGCGCGGGGGTCGTCGGTGGAGCCGAGCTCCGCGCTCACTGCCCGGCCCGCCGGATGGCGGCCTCGTTGTCGAGCTCCATCTCGCGGAACAGCGTGGCCGTGTCCAGCAGCGCGGTGCCCGTCAGGTCGACCCGTTCCCGCAGCACGCGCGCGGCGATCCGCGCCAGGCCGGCGAATTCGCCGAGCTTGCCCGCCAGGCCGGCGTCCCCGTAGACCTCCGCCGTCGGGACGATTCCGGCAAGCGCGGAATTGTCCAATTTGGTCAGTATGTCACCTATGTGACCTGCGGCTTTGCCGAGCCCTGCCGGCTCGGCGTCGAGAACTCCCCACACGTGCGCCGATGTAAGACACCGCGCGGGAACGTGAGGTGAACGAACGCGTGAGCGCCGGTTAACCGGTCGCGAAGATCATGATCGGCCGATCCCGCTGTGCAACGTTTTCACCACGGTGTCCACGATGCCGTGCCGGGGCACGCCGCACTGTTCGCCCTCGGTGTACCCGGTGTAGACCAGCGCCCACAGCACCCGCTGAATCCACTGTGGAGTGAGCGCCGGATCGAACACGCCGTCGGCCTGGCCGCGCTCGATGAGGGCGATCAGCGGGTCGTCCGGCGGTGGGCTCCCGTTCGGGTCGTGCTCGGCCAGCACCCGCGGGTCGCCGAACAGGAACACCAGCCGGTCCCCGACCGACAGCATCGCGGCGACCAGCCTGCGCATGGCGTCCAGCGCCGGGCCCTGGTCGATCGCCGCGTCACCGACGGCGGACTCGATGGCGGCCACGGAGTCCTCGATGGTGGCCTCGATCAGCGTGGCGCGGTCCGGGAAGTAGCGGTGCAGGGTGGTCCGGCCGACGCCGGCCGCGTCCGCGATCTCGGCGAGTTTCGCCTGGTAGTCGCGGCCCAGGACGGTCGCGGCGGCGTCGAGGATCGCGCTGCGGGTGCGGTCGCGGGTGCTCACCGGGACAAACTACCGCCTTGCCAAAATAGAGCATTTGAGTACTGTTGTGGAACATCGATGTTCCATTGCTGGGAGGGCTCATGCGGATACTGGTGACGGGCGCGACGGGCAACGTGGGCCGGCTGGTGGTCGATCAGCTGCTCGCCGCGGGAGCGACGCAGGTGCGGGCGCTGACCACGGACCCGGCCCGGGCGGCCCTGCCACCCGAGGTGGAGGTGGTCGAGGGTTACCTCGGCCGCGTCGAGACGCTGCCCCGCGCGCTGGCGGGCGTGGACCGGATGTACCTGGCGCCGCTGACGAAGACGGTGCGGGAGGTGACCGCGCTCGCCCGGGAGGCCGGGCTGGCGCGGATCGTCGACCTCGCCGGTCCCGAGGGCAGCTGGTGGTACGACATCGAGAAGGCGGTCGAGCAGTCCGGCATCCCGTGGACCCACCTGGAGGCGGGCGAGTTCATGACGAACACGACGGTCTGGGCGGAGCAGATCCGCGACCGGGGCGAGGTGCGCGAGGCGTACCCGCGGGCGGCGAACGCGCCGATCGCGCTGGAGGACATCGCGGCCGTCGCGGCGAAGGCCCTGCTGGAGGACGGCCACGAGCACGTGGCGTACGGGCTGACCGGGCCGGAGACGCTCACCCGCGCCGAGCTCGTGGCGCAGATCGGGCAGGCGCTGGGGCGGGAGATCCCGCTGGTGGAGGTCTCGCACGCGGAGGCGCTGGCCGAGCTGTCGGCGGTGATGGGCGCGGACAGCGCCGCCTGGTACCTGGACGGATGCGCGGAACTGGCCAGGGATCCGCAGCCGGCTTCGCCCACGGTGTCCCGCGTGCTGGGCCGCCCGGGGATGCGGTTCGCCGAGTGGGCGGTGGCCCACGCGGAGCTGTTCCGCTGACGGCGGTGCGGCGCCGGGCGTGGCGCGCACCGCCCGGCCCGCCTGCCGGCTGGCCCGGCCCGGTCAGGCCCGCAGCCGCGCGGCGGAGTCGCGCGCGGCGGGCGGTGGCGCCGCGCTCCGGGGACGGGGCCGAGCCTGCTCGCCGGCTGGCCGCTCGGGTGGCGGCGCGCCGGGCCGTGGCGCGGGTCGCCGACGGCCGCCCCGGTCGCGCGAAGCGGCAGTGCGGTCGCAAAGCGAACCGGCGAGCCCGCTCCGCGTGTCGTCCCGGTCAGCCGGGCGGCCGCCAGCCGCGGCCGGGTCCGCTAGGCCCGCAACCGGCCGGCTCGCCGGCTGGTCCAGCGTGGGCAAGGCCCGCAACCGGCTCGCTGGCTGGCCCAGTCCGGTCAGGCCCGCAACCGGCTCGCCGGCTGACCCCGTCCGCTAGGCCCGCAGCCGCGCGGCGGAGTCGCGCGCGGCGGATTGTGCCTTGCTCCGCTCGACCCGCACCGGCTCGCCGTCGGTGACCACCTGGTCGCCGGCCACCCACACGTCCCGCACCTGCCGGGAGCCCGACGCCCACACCAGGTTCGAGATCACCTGCTCGTCCGGCTCGTCCAGGCCGGTCGCGAACGCCGGGCCGTCCGGGTCGACGTGCACGAAGTCGGCCCAGCGGCCGGGCTCCAGCGCGCCCAGGTCGTCGCGGCCCAGTGCGTCCGCGCCGCCGCGGGTGGCCAGCAGCAGCGCGTCCTTCGCCCGCAGCGCGGTCGAGTCCTTCGTGGACAGCCGGGCCAGCATCGCCGACAGCTGGACCTCCTCCCACAGGTCGAGGTCGTCGTTGCTGGCCGGGCCGTCCGTGCCGAGCCCGACCGCCACCGCGGCCGCCCGCAGGTCCGTCAGCCGCGCGATCCCCGACGCCAGCTTCGCGTTCGACCCCGGGCAGTGCGCCACCCCGGTCCCGCGCGCCGCGAACAACGCGATGTCCTCATCGGACAGATGCACCGCGTGCGCGGCGAGCACCCGCCCGCGCAACATGCCGATCTCCTCCAGCAGCCGCGGCACCGAACCGAACTCCGCGCGCTGCCGGGCGTCCTCGTCCGCCGCCTCGGCGACGTGGATCGCCGCCCGCGCGCCCCGCGCCGCCGCCGACTCGGTCACCTTCCGCAGCGCCTCGACCGGCAGCATGTACGCCGAATGCGCCGCGTACGACAACTCGATCCGCTCACCCGGGCCGAACCGCAGGCCGTCGGTGTCGATCCAGCGGTCCGTCACCTCGATCATGCGCCGCCAGTCGACGCCGGGCAGGTCGATGATCGGCCCGCCGAGCACCGCCCGCGCCCCGGTCTCCAGCACCGCCTCGGCCATCTGCTCGGCGTAGAAGTACATCTCCGCGCTGGTCGTCACCCCGTGCCGGAGCATCTCCACCGACCCGAGCAGCATCCCGGCGCGCACGTCCTCGGCCCGCAGCTTCGCCTCGGCCGGCCAGATGATCTCGTGCAGCCAGCGCAGCAGCGGCAGGTCCCCGCCCATGCCGCGCAGCAGCGTCATCGGGCTGTGCGCGTGCGCGTTGATCAGGCCGGGCAGCAGGATCCCGGTCAGGTGGGTGGACGGCAGATCGCCGGGTGCTTCGGCGGCGGAACCGCAGAACGCGATCCGCCCGTCGTCGCCGACGCCGACCGCGGCGTCGCGGATGACGGAGCAGTCCGGATCGCAGGGCAGGACGACGGGGGCGCGAAAACGATGCGGCATCCTGGGATTCTAGGTCGCGCGCCGGGAGGTCGCGGCGAGCGACCCGAGCAGGGCGAGCGCCTCGCTGCTCGGCGAGCCCGGTTCGGCGTGGTAGACCACCAGCTCCTGCCCCGGACTGGACCGCACGTCGAAGGTCTGCATGGTCAGCGTCAGCGGGCCGACCTCGCGGTGCACGAACTCCTTGTGCGCCAGGCTCTTGCCACGCGCGTCGTGATCGGTCCACATCGCGGCGAACTCGGGACTGCGCTCCAGCAGCTCGGCGAGGACCTGCCGGACCCGCGGGTCGTCCGGGTTCTTGCCGTAGCCGAGCCGGAAACCGGCGACCGAGTTGCGTGCGACCTCGTGCCAGTCCCGGTAGAACGTGCGCGCCGCCGGGTCGGTGAACACGACGTGCATCAGGTTGCGCGAATGGGCCCAGTCGTGGAAGAGCGCGTCGGCGATGGCGTTGGAGGCGAGCACGTCGTAGGCGAGGTTGTAGACGATCGCGGGGTTGTCCGGCCAGGCGCTCATCAGCTGCAGCAGGCTCGGATCGACCCGGGCGGGCACCGCGGTGAGCCGGGTGCGGGGGCTGAGCCCGGCGAGGCGGAACAGGTGCTCGCGGCCGTCCTCGGCGAGGCGGAGCGCGGCCGCCAGCGCGTCGACCACCTGCGCCGACGGGGTGCGCTCGCGGCCCTGTTCCAGGCGCACGTAGTAGTCGACGCTGACGCCGGCCAGCAACGCCACCTCCTCGCGGCGCAGACCGGGCACCCGGCGCTGCCCGGTGCTGGGGAGGTTGACCTCGTCCGGGCGCACCTGGGACCGCCGGGCGATGAGGAACTCGCCGAGTTCGGACCGTGCCATACCGCGATCGTAAGCCGGTCGCGGCGGCGCTACCTGGGTGCAGCGCTCCCAGGAAGACCGCGCCCTGCCACGTCCCGGCCGGTCGGGGCCACCGTCGGGAGCATGAACAAACTGGATCTCACCGGACGGGTCGCCGTCGTCACCGGTGCCGCCCGCGGCATCGGCCGTGCCTGCGCCGAACTGCTGCGGGCGCGGGGCGCCCGCCTCGTCGTCACCGACCTGCGGGATTCGGTGCGCGACCTGGCCGCCGACGACGTGGCCGTGCTGACCGGCGACCTCACCGACGAGGAGCTGGCCCGCGCGACGATGCGGCTGGCGGTGGAGCGGTTCGGCCGGCTGGACGTGCTGGTGAACAACGCCGGCCGGACGCTGAACAAGCCGATCACCGAGACCAGCGTGGCCGACTTCGAGGCGATCCTGCGGGTCAACGCGCGCGGGAACTTCGTGCAGGCGCGGGAGGCGTTCCGGGTGATGGCGGCCGCGGGCGGCGGCTCGATCGTCTCGATCGCGTCGGTGTCGTCGGTGGTCGCGTTCGAGACGCAGACCGCCTACGCTGCGTCGAAGGGCGCGCTGGCCCAGATGACCCGCGTGCTGGCGATCGAAGGCGGGCCGGCCGGCATCCGCTCGAACGCCGTCCTGCCGGGCGTCATCGACACCGACATCATGGACGGCGTGGTCGACAACGGTCGCGAGATGCTCGCCTCGTTCGGCCCGGCCCACCCGATCGGCCGCATCGGCCACCCCGGCGAGGTCGCCGAAGCGGTCGCGTTCCTGGCCTCCGACGCGGCGAGCTTCATCACCGGCGCCCTGCTCCCCGTGGACGGCGGCTGGACGGCGCAGTGAGTCACCGCGGCAGCAGCGGTTCCAGGCTCGTCGCCAGGTCTTCCGCCGCGGCGCACGCTTCGTCCTGCAGATCGCCGGAGAGCAACACGACGGTCGCCGAGGCGCGGGCGTGTTCGGTCACGACGAGCACGACCTCGCACGTCCCGGGGCCGGTGAACTGGCCGATCAGCGCCTTCCGGCCGTTGACGTCGAACGGTGTCCCCGGGGGGTCCGCGCGCTCCGGATCCAGCGCGATGCTCACGCTGCCGTAACCGGGTTTGGTCGCGCCGCACTCGTTCCGGACGCCGATCCGCTGCCCTGGCGTGAACCCCTGCCCCGCGAGCAACTGGTCGAGCAGGGTGCACGCGTTCAGCGCGTCCAGCGGGGTGGGCGCCTCACTCGTGGTGCGCGGCGCCGGCGTCGGCCTGCCGCTGACCGTGGTCGAGCAGGCGGTGAGACCGGTTGTCACGACGACCGCGGCCACCAGCGCCGCACTGCGCTTCATGGTCGCAAAGCCTGCACCCTGCGCGGCTAGTCCATCAACCCGCTGCGCCACGCCCAGGCCGCGACCTCGACGCGGTTGCGTGCCCCGACCTTGCCCTGCACCGCGGCCAGGTGCGTTTTCACCGTGGACAGGGACATGTACAGCTCGGCGCCGATCTCGGTGTTCGTCAGGCCCCGCGCCGCCGCCTTGACCACGTCCAGCTCACGCGCGGTCAGCGGTTCCTTCGGCGGCTGCGCCGACCGCCGGGCGGACGCGCCTTCGAAGTGCTTCAGCAGCCGCACCGTCACCTGCGGCGACACCAGCGCGTCCCCGCGGTGGGCGGCCCGGATCGCCTCGATCAGCAGCGCCGGGCCGGCGTCCTTGAGCAGGAAGCCGCTCGCGCCGTTGCGCAGCGCCGTGTGCACGTACTCGTCGAGGTCGAACGTGGTCACCACGACCACCTTCAGCGGTTCGGCCACGTCCGGCCCGGCCAGCCGGCGCGTCACCTCCAGCCCGTCCAGCCCGGGCATCCGGATGTCCAGCAGGCACACGTCCGGCCGCAGCTCGCGCGCCTTCGTCACCGCCGACACGCCGTCCTCGACGTCGGCGACCACCTCGATGTCGTCCTGCGCGTCGAGGATCATCCGGAACCCCATCCGCACCATGCTCTGGTCGTCGGCGATCAGTACGCGAATCAAGCTTCTTCCTCCACCGGCAACCACGCCTCCACCACCCAGCCCCCGTCCGGTGCCGGGCCCGCGGTGAGCCGGCCGTGCAGCAGCTCGACCCGCTCGCGCATCCCGATCAGACCGTATCCCCCCGATCCGCCGGCCGGCCGTGCCGCCACCTGGCGGCCGTCGTCGGCCACCCGGATGTGCAGTTCGCCGCCGCGGACCTCGGCCAGCAGGCACGCCCGCGTCGCGCCGGCCGCGTGCTTGCCGATGTTCGTCAGCGACTCCTGGACCAGCCGCAGCGCCGACCGCGCCACCTCCTGCGGCAGGTCCGCGGGCACCCGCACGTCCGCCTCGACCGGGACCCCGTGGTGCCCGGACTCCACCAGCCGCCGCAGGTCCGCGTCCAGGTCCATGGTGGCCTGGTCGGTGACCGCGTCCGCGCCCGCGCGCATGCTGCCCACCAGCCGACGCATCGCGGTCATCGCCTCGGTGCCCGCGGCCTCGATGCGTTCGATGACCTCCAGCGCGACCTTCGGGTTCTGGTCGGCGATCACCTTCGCCGCCTGCGCCTGCACGATGATGCCGGTGACGTGGTGCGCCACCAGGTCGTGCAGTTCCCGCGCCAGCGCCATCCGCTCGGAGTTCTGCGCGTCGGCGACCGCGGCCTCGACCACCTTGCGCCGCTCGGAGTCGCGCGCCCGGAGGTACAGCCCGCCGGCCACCGAGATGCCCAGCACGAGCACCGCGGCGATGACGACGTCCCGCAGGTCGGCCATGGTCATCCGGCCGCGGCCACTGGCCAGGTTCGTCAGCGTGGTGAACGCGACCCCGGCCGACATCAGCGTGATCGCGCCCCACGCCCGCTTCGGCTCGACCGACCGGACCAGCAGGACCACGACGATGATCCCGGCGACGATCTCGGTGAACGGCAGCGCGCCGTAGCCCAGCTGGTACTGCCACGGCGCGACCCACAGCGCCGCCGACGTGGCGAAGATGATCCCGGCGAGCAGCAGCGCCGCGGGCAGCGGACGCCGGGTCGCGTACACGGTCATGGCGGCCGCGGCCAGCGAGCAGATCAGCGCGGGCAGCGCGCGGATGCCGCCGTCCAGCAGCTGGTACAGCTCCAGGAACACGGGCAGGCTGAGCCCGCCGATCAGCGGCCACTGCTCGCGCACCAGGTCGCGCGCCGGGCTCTCCTTGCGCGGGGCCTGGCCGCGCCGGAAGTGCAGCCCGGCCAGCACCGCGGCGACCAGCAGCACCATCCCGAGCAGCAGCGTCTCGCCCATCCCGCGGTCGTCCGAGCCGTTGCGGTAGCCGGCCGCGAACAACCCGGCGAGCACCAGCGTGCCGGTGCCGACGACCGACTCCGCCCACCGCACCCGGCGGACGCAGAAGAACACCAGCTCCAGCCCGGCGACGGTCTCGCTCAGCGACACGTTGCTCAGCAGCGTGGTGTAGGCCGCCGCGTCGGTCTCCCGGATCAGGAACGTCGAGGCGAACAGCGTCGCCGCACCGGCGAACACGGCGACCGCGGGCCGGGTCCGCGCCCACAGCGCGCACGCGCCCAGCGCGATCATCCCGGGCAGCAGCAGGAGGTCACGGCCGTGTGGCCCGACCGAGTCCACACTGGCCGGCAGCACGACGGCCAGATCGCACAGGAAGGCGGCGACCAGCAGAACGCCTTCGAGCCCCAGCCATCGCCAGGCCGAGGTGACGCGATCGGAGAACGGCACAACCGAACGGTAGCGGCTGGGCGAGCTCACGCACCTTGGCCGCCCGGCCACCCCGGATCGGCCGATCGGCCGATCCGGGCACCCCGCCCGGCCTGTGAACCTGCTGTGCGGGAACACCGAAAGGGGATACGTTCATGACTCCACAAGGGAGCGTCGTGCTGTCCGGGCGGGGGCTCGTCAAGCGGTACGGCGAGCAGGTCGCGCTGGCCGGGGTGGACATCGACATCCACGCCGGGGAGGCGCTCGCGGTCGTCGGCCCGTCCGGATCGGGCAAGACGTCGCTGCTGCACGTGCTGGCCGGGATCCTGCGGCCGGACGGCGGCGAGATCACGCTGAACGGTCAGCGCATCGAGCAGCTGTCCGAAACCAAGCGCAGCGAGCTGCGGCGCACCGAGTTCGGGTTCGTGTTCCAGCAGGGAATGCTGGTCGCCGAACTGTCCGCCGAGGAGAACGTGGCGCTGCCGATGCTGCTCGGGGGCGCCAAGCGCCGCGAGGCGATCGGCGCGGCGCGGGAGTGGCTGGGCCGGCTCGGGCTGCGCGGCCGGGAGGGATCCCGCCCCGGTGAGCTGTCCGGCGGGCAGGCGCAGCGCGTGGCGATCGCCCGCGCGCTCACCCACCGGCCGAAGGTGATCTTCGCCGACGAGCCGACCGGCGCGCTGGACACCCGCACCGGCAAGGACACCATGGACGCCCTGCTGGCCGCGGCCTCGGACGCGGGCACCTCGGTGGTCATCGTGACGCACGACGTGGAACTGGCCGCGTCGCTGCCGCGCACGGTGACCATCCGGGACGGGCGGATCGCGGAGCAGGTGGGGGTGCTTTCGTGAGCCCGGTCCAGCTGGCGTTCAAGGTGCTGCGGGCCGACCGCCGGACCCGGACCGCCACCCTGCTCACCGCGGTGGGGGTCGCGGTGGCCACGGGTCTGGTGCTCCTGCTGCTGAGCCTGCCCTACGCCACGCAGGCCCGCGCCGAGCGCGCGGTGTGGCAGGAGGCGTACGGCTCGCGTGTTGACGGCGCCCCGACCCTGTCGATCGCGACCAGCACCGACTTCTTCGACGGCAGGCAGATCGACCGGGTCGACGTGGCCCAGCTCGGCGGCGGGGTGAGCTTGCCGGCCGGGGTGCCGAAGTTCCCGGCGCCGGGTGAGGTGCTGGTGTCGCCGGAGCTGTTCCAGGCGATGCACCGGATCCCGGCGTCGCAACTGGCCGACCGGTTCCCCGGCAAGGTGGTCGGCACCCTCGGCGAGGACGCCCTGCGGTTCCCGGACCAGCTCGTCGCGCTCGTCGGGCACACGCCGGAGACGATGCCGGTGACCGCGAACCAGCGGACCGGGTTCGTCCCGTCTTCCGACGCGCGGGTGGACGAGCTGCTGACCCTGCTGGCCGGGGTCGGTGTCGTGGTGCTGCTGGTGCCGAGCCTGGTGCTGGTGGCCTCCTCGGCGCGGCTGATCGCGGCCAGGCGGGAGCAGCGGCTGGCCGCCCTGCGGCTGGCGGGGGCGACGCCGGGGCAGGTCGTGTCGATCACCGCGGCCGAAACCGGGATCGCCGCGGTCGCGGGTGCGTTGATCGGCTGGGCGATCAGCCCGCTGCTGTGGTCGCTGGCCCGGCTCGTGCCGTGGGACGGCGGCACCTGGCTGGCCGGGGACTTCCGCGTGCCGCTCGGGCTCACCGTGCTGGTGATGGTCGCCGTGCCGGCGCTGGTGCTGCTGGCCGCCGTGTTCGGGGACCGGCGCGTGGTGAGCAACCCGGTGGGGGCGGTCGTGCAGCACACGCCGAAACCGCTGCGGTGGTGGCGCCTGCTCTCGCTGCCCGCGACGGCGTTGTTCTTCTTCTTCGCCATCGAGAAGGGCGACGACGTCAACCTGGTCCTGCTCGGGCTCGGGCTGATGATCGCCTCGGCGATGCTGGTCGGGCCGTACGTCACCGCGGTGATCGGCGGGTTCTTCGTGAGCCGGTGGCGCAGGCCGTCCGCGCTGCTGGACGGGCTGCCGCTGCGCAACGACCCGCGCGGCGCCTACCGCGCCTCGGCCGGGGTCGTGCTCGCCGTGTTCACCGGGTCGATGGCGCTGACGCTGATGCCCAGCTTCGACGCGATGACCGGCGGCGGCGGGACGTTCCGGGACTCGGTGCTGTCGATGGACGCCTACGGTGAGCGGTCCGCCGCGATCACCGGCCAGGCCAACGCCACGCTCGCGCGCTACAACCTGCCGGCCCGCGCGGTGTCGATGCCCCAGGTGACGCTGAAGTCGGTGAACGGGTCCAGCTACTCGGGCGTGGTCGTGTCCTGCGCCGACGGCATCAAGCTCTACCGCCTCTCGGCCACCTGCACCGGGCCAGGGATCTACAGCACCCACGAGCTGGACCTGGGCGGCTTCCAGGTGTCCGGCACCTACGAAGCCCCTGGCGTGCCGTTCGCGCCGGGCACCACGGTCAAGCCGATGGTGCAGACCGACGACGACGGGTACGCGCCGGTGCTGATCGACCCGGCGGTGATGCCGGCCGGGATCGTGTCGGAGTACGCGCGGATCGCCGTCGACACCACCCCAGCCGACCGGGAGATGGTGCGGACCGCGCTGGTCGGCGCGGCCGGTGGGGAGAGCGTGTACAGCCGGGAGCTGTACCTGGACGAGCAGCGCAGCCAGCTGGACGACCTGCGCCGCGTCACGGTCATCGGGGTGACGGTCGCGGCGATCCTGGCCGGGTGCAGCGCGGCGATCGCGACCGCCGGATCGGTGATGGACCGCCGCCGCACGTTCGGGGCGCTGATGGCGGCCGGCACGCCGACCCGGCTGCTGGCCAGGGCGCTGCGGATGGAGGCCGCACTGCCCGCGCTCGTCGCCACGATCGGATCCGGGGTGCTGGGAATGATCGCCGGGCTCGGGTTGTTCTCGATCATTCAGGAATCCCGGGCCGCCTCGGCGGTGATCAGCCCGTGGCTGGCCGCGCCGGTGGTGCTCGGGTTCGCCGTGGCCGTGCTCGCCGCGTCGGTCTGCACGCCGGCCCTGAACCGGGTGCGCGCGGAACCGCTGGCCGACGAATGAGCAAGTCCGGCCGCCCCTTCGTCGGGGGAGGGGCGGCCGGTCAGCCCACGCGTTCGAAGATCAGGTCCCGGCTGATCCGGCCCTCCTGGTCGGCCCGCTGCTCGAACTTCGTCACCGGACGCCAGCCCGGCCGCGGCGCCCAGTCGTCGAACCGGTTGCGCAACGCGGGCTCGGCCGAGCACACCTCGAGCATCTGCTCGGCGTAGTGCTCCCAGTCGGTGGCCAGGTGCAGGATCCCGCCCGGCGCGAGCCGCGAGGCGACCAGCTTCACGAAGTCCGGCTGCACCAGGCGGCGCTTGTGGTGGCGCTTCTTCGGCCACGGGTCGGGGAAGAAGATCCGCACACCGGACAGCGAGTCCGGCGCGATGTGCTCGGTCAGCGCGACCACCGCGTCGCCGTGCAGCAGGCGCAGGTTCGCCAGGCCGAGCCGTTCGGCACGCAGCATCAGCTGCCCGAGACCCGCCTCGTACACCTCGACGGCGACGTAGTTGACCTCCGGCTCGGCGGCCGCGAGCTGCGCGGTGGTCTCCCCCATGCCGGATCCGATCTCCAGCAGTACCGGCGCCGGGCGGCCGAACCACTCGGCGAAGTCGATCGGACCGGGCGGCAGCTCGGCCACCTTGCGCCCGATGTCCGCCCACTGGCGTTCCCAGGCACGCTGCTGGCCGACCGTCATCCGGCCGCCACGCTGCACGTAGCTGACGACACTCCGCAGGCGGGGTTGGTGCTCGCTCTCCACCCGCCCAAGTTACTTGTCGCAGGGGGAACGGCTTGCTTGGCGGTGCGGTTAGCGGTGCCGGGTGCAGGCGGCACCGCTACTTGTGGAACCGCCGTCAGCGGACGGCCTCGAACTCCCCCAAGCGGGACCGCAGGCCACCGACCCCGGCGACCGCGATCGGTGACGGCGCGCTGCCCGTGTGCGCCGGCAACACGTCGATCCACCCGTCGTGGCGGCTCGTGTTGAGGATCGTGGTGGGGATCTTGTGCCCGGAGCGGCCGTTCTCCGACGGCATGAACTCCCAGTAACCGGACTCGCCGTCGGCGGCCCACGGCACGTACTCCCAGCCCGGGCGGCGGGACAGCAGCTGTGCGATCCGGTCCTCGATGCGGAAACCGGTCGCCCGCGAGTCCAGCCTGCCCTCCGCCAGGGCCCGCAGCCACCACGGCGCCGGGATCATCCCGCCCCGGGCGCTCACCGCGCGGAACAACGCGAGCACTTCCTCCTCGGCGGCGCGATGGATCCACGCCCGCCGGATCTCGGCCGGTCTGGTCGCGGTGGCCGCGATCCGGGGCAGCTCCACGGCCTGCGACCACTCGAGCGCGTCGAGCGGTTCCAGAGCGGGCGGATACGCAGCGGTGCGCGGGGCGGCGATTTCGGCATCAACATCCACCGTCAAGGGTCACCTCCGTGGAGTCGCCTGACGTGGTAATTCCAGAGTGCCTGGTCAGAGGCAGTGCGTCCGCTTCCTGTGACCCTGACCACAGGCCCTTTACGCGCAATTAACCCAGCGGTCGTAACGGCCTCATCCGATTAATCGATTCGACCTTTCCCGCGGTCGCCGCGTGCGGTAACGGCGAAGGCCCGGGCCACCCCCCGAATTCGGTGGCCCGGGCCGTTCCTTCCCCGTGCTCCGGTCCCCACCGGAGCTTCCCTGTGGTGGTCTTCGTCAGGCGTCGCGTCGCCGCGCGGTGCCGATCCCGATGGCGAGCAGCGCCACGGCGACCGCCGCGAAGTAGGCCAGCGACCCGCCCTGCGACAGCACGGCGGTGGACATCGGCGCGCCCGCATCGGTGTTGCGGCCCACGTTCGACAAGCCGTCGCCGGTGAGGAACTTGTTCGCCACGTTGAACGGCAGCCACTGGTAGATGTCGTCGCCGACGCCCGGGATCATCCGGATCAGGTCCTCGACGGCGAGCGCGTAGATCAGCAGCAGCGCGATCGCGCCGGCGCTGTGGCGGAGCAGGATGCCCACGGCCACCGCGATCACCGCGGCGAACGCGTAGACCACGCCGACCCCGGCCACGTTGATCCAGTCCGCGCCGGTGTCCAGCGCGAGCGGGGCGTTCGGCTTGAGCAGCAGCGCCAGCGCCCACGAGCCGAACGCGCTCAGCTCACCGATGACCAGGGCGACCAGCGCGACCACGGTCGCCTTCGCGGTCAGCGCGGCGGCGCGGTTGGGCACCGCCTGGAAGGTCGTGCGGATCGTGCCGAACCGGTACTCGGTGGTGACCGCGAGCGCGGCCAGCACCATGATCACGGCCATGCCGAAGCTGTAGCCGAACTGGGTCGAGGCGACGGTGGCGGTGAACTCGCCGCCGTCGTCGGCGTTGCCGACGATCAGGGCGGAGAACCCGATCGTGGTGGCCAGCGCCACCAGCGCGCACCACCACGGCGATCGGGTGGTGAACAGTTTCATCCGTTCCACGGCAAGCAAAGTCATGATGTTCGCGTCTCCCCTAGTTCGCCGGCTCGAGAGCGTGCCGGTGCTCGGTCGCCAGACCGGTGTGGTACTCCACGGAATCGCCCGTGATCTGCATGAACGCCTGCTCCAGCGAACCCGTCTGCGGGCTCAGCTCGTGCAGCACGATGCCGTTGCCCGCGGCCAGCTCGCCGATCTTCTCGCTGTCCAAACCGGACACCAGGATGCCGGTGTCGGTGTCGGTGGCGCTGTCGGCCGGCAGCAGCGAGCGCAGCTGGTCCAGCTGCGGGCTGCGCACCTTGACCGTGTTCTCGCTGGCCCGCGCGACGAATTCCGTCGTGGTGCTCTGCGAGATCAGCCTGCCCTTGCCGATGACCACGAGGTTGGAGGCGGTCAGCGCCATCTCCGACAGCAGGTGGCTGGAGACGAAGACGGTGCGGCCCTCGTCGGCCAGGCGGTGCATGAACTTGCGGATCCAGAGGATGCCCTCCGGGTCGAGGCCGTTGACCGGCTCGTCGAACAGCAGCACCTCCGGGTCGCCGAGCAGGGCCGCGGCGATCCCCAGCCGCTGCGACATGCCCAGCGAGAAGCCACCCGCGCGCTTGCCGGCCACGCTGGTCAGGCCGACGATTTCGAGCACCTCGTCCACGCGGCGCATCGGCAGGTGGTTGGACTTCGCCATCCAGGCCAGGTGCGCGCGGGCCGAGCGGTTCGGGTGCACCCACTTGGCGTCGAGCAGCGCGCCGACCGTCCGAAGTGGATTCTTCAGTTCCGTGTAACGTTTTCCGCCGATGGTCACCTGGCCGCTGGTCGGATTGTCCAGGCCCAGGATCATCCGCATGGTGGTCGATTTCCCGGCACCGTTGGGACCGAGGAAACCGGTCACCTCGCCGGGGGCGACGTCGAATGACAGATCGTTGACGGCGAGTGTTTTGCCGTAGCGTTTCGTGAGGCCGCGTGCCTCGATCATGGTTGCTCCCCTGCTGGTCAAAGCCTGTGTTCCCCGTGCGGTTCTCATGCTGACCGATCGGGGTACGCGTGCGCGTCATCCTGTGGTTGCAACTTCCCACCCGACTGCGGTAGTAGCCTCCCGTGATTTCCGGGCGCGCGCGATCGGTGATGACCCTGAATCGCCCCTGAGCTTCGGCACCCGGTTTTGTCGGGGTCGGGCGTTATGGTCCCGGTATGACGGCGAAGACGGTGCTCGTGACGGGGGCGACCCGCGGATGTGGTCGCGCGATCGCGGTGGAGCTGGGGCGCGGCGGCGCGACGGTGTACGTCACGGGACGTACGACGCGCGAGTCGGCGTCGCCGATGAAGCGGTCGGAGACGATCGAGGAGACGGCCGAACTGGTCGACGCGGCGGGCGGCCGGGGCGTGCCGGTGCGGTGCGACTTCACGTCGGTCGCGGACGTGGACGCGCTGCGGTCCCGGGTCGAGGCGGAGGCGGGCGGGCTGGACGTGCTGGTCGACGACGTGTGGGGCGGTGACCCGTTCGTCGACTTCGAGCGGCCGTACTGGGAGTCCAGCCTGGACGACGCGCTGACCCTGGTGCACAACGCGCTGGACACGCACCTGATCGCGCTGCACCGGCTGCTGCCGCTGGTCGTGCGGCGCCCCGGCGGGATCGTGATCGAGGTGACCGACGGCGACGACGACGAGTACGTGGGCGCGGGCATCCCGTACTACCTGGCGAAGTGCGGGGTGCGGGCGCTCGGCCGGGCGCTGGGCGCGGAGCTGGCCGGGAAGGGCTGCGTCGGCCTGTCGGTCACGCCCGGTTTCCTGCGCTCGGAGGCGATGCTGGACCTCTTCGGCGTCACGGAGTCCAACTGGCGCGACGCGGTGGCCGGTGCGGGCGGCCCGGACTTCGCGGTCTCGGAGACGCCGTACTACCTGGCCCGCGGCGTGGCCGCCCTGGTGGCCGACCCGGAGGTGGCGCGCTTCGCGGGGAAGACGCTCGCCTCGTGGACGCTCATGCACGAATACGGCGTGACCGACACGGACGGCACCCGCCCCGACTGGGGCCGCTGGTACGCCGAGGTGCACAAGGCGGGCAAGACCCCGGCGGAGGTGGACCCGGCGCCCTACCGCTGACGCGCTCGCCAAGCCCCCCGGCGGCCGCCCAGGGCCGATCGGTGGCCGGCGCAGGTGGGGGAAGCTGCCGAGGCCAAGCAGCTCACCGGCGCGCCGTGAGCAGGCAGTTCCCGCCCGCGATCGCTGCTCCGGCTCCGCCTCAGGTCTGGCCCGGCCGGATCAGGCCCGTCTCGTACGCCAGCACCACCGCCTGCACCCGGTCCCGCAGCCCGAGCTTCGCCAGGATCCGGCCCACGTGCGTCTTCACCGTCGCCTCCGAGAGGAACAGCTTGTCCGCGATCTCCACATTGGACAGGCCCTTCGCGATGAGCACCAGCACCTCGCGCTCCCGCTCGGTCAGCACGTTCAGCTCGGCCTCGTCGCGCGGGGGGCCGCCGCCGCTCATGAACCGGTCCAGCAGCCGCCGCGTCACCGACGGCGACACCACCGCGTCCCCGGACGCCACCGACCGCAACGCCGACACCAGGTGATCCGGCGGCGTGTCCTTCAGCAGGAACCCGCTCGCCCCGTTCTGCAGCGCCGCGTACACGTACTCGTCCAGGTCGAACGTCGTCATCACCAGCACCCGCGACGTGCCGGCCTCGACGATCCGCTTCGTCGCCTCGACGCCGTCCATCACCGGCATCCGCACGTCCATCAGCACCACGTCGGGCCGCAGCGAACCGGCCAGCGACACCGCGTCCGACCCGTTCCCGGCCTCGCCGACCAGGTCGATGTCCTCCTGCGCGCCCAGCACCATGCGGAACCCGACCCGCATCAGCTCCTGGTCGTCGACGACCACCACGCGGATCACGGGTCGAGCCTCACCGGGAAGCTCGCGTGCACCCGCCAGCGGCCCCCGGGCCGCGGCCCCACCCGCAGGATCCCGCCGAACAGGTGCGCCCGCTCGCGCATCCCGATCACCCCGTTGCCTCCCGGCAGGTCCGGCTCGGGCACCAGCGCCCGTGCCTTGCCCGCCCCGTCGTCCACGATCTCCACGTCCACCAGGTTCTCAGTCCGCCGCACCCGCACCTGCGCCCGCGCCCCCGGCCCGGCGTGCTTGAGCGTGTTCGTCAGCGACTCCTGCACGATCCGGTACACCCCGAGCGACACCCCGGCCGGCAGTTCGGCCAGCTCGCCGTCGATCGACAGCTCCACCGGCACCCCCACGGCCCGCACCCGCTCCGCCAGGTCCGCCAGCGACTCCGCCGTCGGCTGCGGGATCCGCGGCTCCCCGTCCACCTCTTCGTTGCGCAGCACCTGCAGCAGCCGCCGCAGCTCGGTCAGCGCCTGCCGGCCCGTCTCGGAAATCGTGCGGACCGCCCGCTCCGCCTGCTCCGGGTTCGACCGCAGCGCGTACGACGCCCCGTCGGCCTGCACCACGATCACGCTCACCGCGTGCGCCACCACGTCGTGCAGTTCCCGTGCGATCCGCCCGCGCTCCTCGGCCACCGCGATCCGCCCGGCCTGGTCGCGCTCGGTTTCCAGCAGGTGCAGCCGCGCCTCCATCTCCGCCTGGTAGGCCCGCCGCGCCCCGACGAACTCGCCGAGCACCCAGCACAGCGCGAAGACCAGGCTGATGAACACCAGCGGCGGCCAGCCGCCCGGTGACCAGCCCGCCCACACCTGCAGCAGGCTGACCACGGCCTGCGCGACCAGGTACACCGCGGCCTGCCGCCGCCCGACGTAGACGACCATCGTGTACAGCGCGACACAGCTCGCCGTCGCGCTGCCGAACCCCAGTAGCAGCGCGCTGTGCGGCACCGTCATCACCAGGATCACGTAGGCCATGACCTGCGGGTACTTGCGCCGGAACGCCACCGGGGCCACCATCGCGACGTCCAGCGGGAGCGCGACGTACCACGCCGGCCCCGTGTACCGGTTCGCCTGCGCGACCAGTGTCAGCAGGTCCATGAGCAGCAGCAACAGCGCGAGCAGGACGTCCCCGACCATCGGGTGCGCCCTCATCCACAAGCTCAGTCGCCGCACACCGTTCACCCTAGGTCGGCGCCGGTCCACTCCGCGTCATCCCGGGGTATCACCGGACGTGGGACTTCGGACCGAGGTCATGGCAGGATTCGAGGGCACAACCGCAGGGCACCGGGAGGGGGCGACGTGACGGCGACGACGGATCAGGGCCGCCTGGCCGGTCCGCTGTCGGTGTCGGTGGCCAACCTCTGCCGCCGCCTGCAGCCGCAGGTCTCCGCCCGCACCGCCGCCGGGTTCGCCGAGGTGCTGCGCCGCCTGGGCGCGCCGCTGCAGGTCGCGGTCGCCGGGCGCATCAAATCCGGCAAGTCGACGCTGGTCAACGCGCTGATCGGGCGGCGGGTCGCGCCGACCGACGTGGGCGAGTGCACCCGCCTGGTGACCCGCTTCCAGTACGGCACGGTGGACCGCATCGAGGTCGTGTTCGCGGGCGGCCACAAGCAGGTGCTGCCGTTCGCGCCGGACGGGTCGATCCCGGCCGAGCTGGGCGTGGACATCAGCAAGGTCTCGCACATCGAGGCGTACCTGACCAGCGCGGTCCTGCAGGACATGACCGTGATCGACACCCCGGGCCTCGGTTCGCTGGACGCCGCGTCGGTCTCCCGCACCGAGCAGCTACTCGGCGCCGCCCAGGCCGTGGAGTCCGCGGACGGCGGCGACGAGCTGGACGAGACCTCACGCAACGCGGTCGCCGGCGCCGAGGCCGTCCTCTACGTCGTGACCCAGGGCGTGCGCGCCGACGACCAGCAGGCGCTCGCCGCGTTCACCGCCGCCACCGCCAGCCGCGAGGCGGGCCCGGTCAACGCGATCGCGGTGCTGAACAAGGCCGACACCATCCCGCCGGAGTCCGTCGAGGGGTCCGGCGGTGACGTGTGGCGGGCCGCGTCGATCCTCGCCGAGAAGCAGGGCCTGCTGCTCAAGCCGCGGGTCGCCGACGTGCTGCCGGTGATCGGGCTGATCGCCGAGTCCGCCGAGTCGGGCAACTTCACCTCCGCCGACGCCGACGCGCTGCGCCTGCTGGCCGCGCTGGACGACGCGACGCGGGAGACCATGCTGATGGCGGCCGACATCTTCACCAGCTGGGACTGCGAGGTCCCGGCCGGCACCCGGTTGCGGCTGCTGGAGAAGCTCGACCTGTACGGCATCCGCCGCGCCATCGACGCGATCCGCGCCGACGAGACGATCACCGCGGGCGCGCTGCGCAGGCTGCTGCTCGCCGCCTCCGGGCTGGACGCCGTCCGCGCCCGCCTGAACACGGTCTTCGCCGCCCGCGCCGACGGGATCAAGGCCGCGGCCGCGCTCGCGTCGGTCACCGCGCTGGCCCACGCCTCCGGCGATCCGGCCGAGCGGCAACGCGTGCACGACGCCATCGAGGTGCTGCTCGCCAAACCCGAGGCGCACCAGCTGCGGCTGCTGGAGGCGCTCACCCTGGTCGTGGCCGGCGCCGTCGACATGCCCGAGGACCTGGCCGAGGAGGTCCTGCGGGTGGGCAGCAACGCCGACATCGACGAGCAGCTGGGCCTGCCCGGCGCGTCCCGGCCGGAACTGGCCGCGCACGCGCTGGAACGCGCCGGCTGGTGGCGGTCGTTCGCGTCCTTCGGCGCGACGCCGGCGCAGAGCCGCGTCGCGCACGTCGTGCACCGGGCGTACTTCCTCATCTGGCAGCAGCTGAGATGACCGAGGGGTGACGAGCGTGGTTTCCTGGTTCCGGCGCCGGTCCGCGGACGACTCCCCGACCGGGCAGATCCCCGGCGCGCAACTGGCGAAAATCATCGACGAGGTCGAGGGAACCACAGCGGCGCAACCCCCGTCCAACACCGATGTGAACCGTGTATCCGATCTGGCCGCCGCCGGCCCGGAAGCGCTGGAACAGGCGCGGGCCGACCGGCAGGAGCTGATCCAGCTCTGCCTCTACGCCCTGGACCGGGCGCGCAGCGGAGGCGTGGTCGAGCGCCTCGAACAAGGGCTGGCCCGCGTCGGGGTGGAGGCGGTGCGGCCGGACGGGCAGCGGTTCGACCCGTCCGTGCACGAGGCCGGTGGCGCGATCAAGACCGACGACCCGGCGCTGGACGGCGTGGCCGCCGGGACCGAGGTGGTCGGGTTCACCGACGGCGGCCGCCTGCTGCGCGCGCCCGTCGTGACGGTCTACACGAAGCGCTAAGGTCCGCTCGTGACCGCTCCGCCGCTTTCGTCCCTGCCCACCCAGGTCAAGCAGGCCCGCGAAACGCTGCTGGCCCTGTTGCGCGAGAGCGATCCGAAAGCCGCGGGGTGGGTCGAGGAGGTCCGCCGTTCGCGGCCGAAGAAGCCGCAGGTCGTGGTGGTCGGCGAGACCAACCGCGGCAAGAGTTCCCTGGTCAACGCCCTGCTGGCGACCCCGGGCCTGTCCCCGGTGGACGCCGACGTCGCCACCGCCGGCTACCTCGTCTTCGACCACGCCCCGGAGTGGGGCGCGCAGGCCTGCTACCCCGGTCAGCTCGCGCCGGTTGCCGTGCCGCTGCCCGAGCTGGTCCGCTGGGTGTCGGCCACGCACGAGCTGCCCGACGGCCAGCTGCCGCCGCGGTACGTCGAGGTCACCGGCCCGGTCCCGATCCTGGAGCGGCTCTCGCTGGTCGATACCCCGGGCGTGGGCGGGCTCGACTCGATGCACGGTGAGCTGGCCGCCGAGGCCGCGGCCAACGCGACCGCGCTGTTGTTCGTCGTCGACGCCTCGGCCCCGTTCACCGCCGGTGAGCTGGAGTTCCTGCGCCGCGTCGGCGGCCGCGTGGAGACCGTCGTGTTCGCACTGTCCAAAACGGACGCCTTCCGCGGCTGGCGGGAGGTGCTGGAGGCCGACCGGCGGCTGCTGGCCGAGCACGCGCCCCGATTCGCCGACGCGGTGTTCCACCCGGTGTCGGCGCGGATGTTCGAGATGGCCGCGAAGGCGCCCAACGAGCAGGCCGCGGTGATGCTGCGCGAGCGGTCCGGCGTGATCGAACTGCAGGCCGCGCTGCAGGAACTCGTCGTCGGCCGGTCCGCGATGCTCGGCGAGGCCAACACGCTGCGGGCCCTGTCCAGCGCGCTCGGCGAGGTGCACGCCGGTCTGCTGGCCGAGCAGCGGGCCCTGTCCTCCGGCGAGGCCGAGGCCGAGCGGCTGCGCGAGCGCCGTGACGAGCTGGCGGCCGAGCGCAAGACGTCCACCCGCGGCTGGCAGCTCAAGCTGCGCGGCGAGATCCAGCGCGCCCGGGTCGACCTCGGCCACGAGACCAGCAGGCAGGTCCGCGACGCCCAGTCCTACTTCCGCGCCCAGATCGACAACGCCAAGCGCGACCAGCTGGCCCAGCTGCCGCAGCAGGTGGACGCGGCGCTGCAGATGATCTCCCAGCGCGTGTCGGCGACCATGGCGCAGCGGCTGAACCGGGTCACCGAGATCGCGCTCGCCGAGCTGTTCGCGCCCGAGGAGCTGGACGTGATCCGCGCCCAGTTCCTCCGCGCGGGCGGGCCGCAGGTGGTGCTGCGGCCGCCGGACCGCAAACCGTCCACACCCGAGGACAAGCTGCTGATCTTCATGGGCATCTCCGGCGGGGTCGGCGCCGGCAAGATCGCCGCGCTGCCGCTGGCCGGGGTCGCCCTGCTCAACCCGGTGGTGCTGCCCGCGACGATCGTCGTCGGCCTGGGCGCCGGCTGGTGGATGGCCCGCACCCGGCGGCACGCCGCGGACAAGCAGCACCTCAAGCAGTGGCTGGTCGAGTCGATCGCGGAGGCGCGCTCGATCCTCGACCAGCTGGTCGCCGAGCAGCTGATCGAGGCCGAGCAGCAGTTGTCGCTGGCGCTGGACGAGGCCCTGTCCCGCCGGATCGACGCGATCGAGGCCGAGCTCAAGCAGGTCGACAAGTCGATCAAGATGGGCGCGCAGGAGCGGGCGAAGAAGCTGGCCGCGGTGAGCCGGAGGCTCAAGGAGGTCGGCGACGGCCGGGATCGCGCCGAGACCCTGCTCGGGCGCATCCGGACGCTGCGTGAGCAGGGCTGACGTGCTCGGTTGTGCCGGGGAACCGAACGGGAATAACGTGAGTCCAACTGTGTGACCGTAGTGGTACGAGACTTGGGAGTTCGGCGTGTGGATCGATGAGACCGGCGGGGTTGAGCCCACCGACGCCACGACCTCCGACGGTGACCTGGAGATCACGGTCGACGGGCAGACCTACACGGCCGAAGAGAACATGGACCTCAACCACGACGGGGTCAACGAGACGGTCCGCCTCGACAACGCCGACGGCACGATCACCGCGTACGTCGACACCGACGACGACGGGCACGCCGACCAGTACGTGCACACCGACACCGAGGGCAACGTCGTGGACCTGGCCCGCTACGACGAGACCACCGGCGACTGGGTGGCCGACCACGACTCCGAGGCGGGCGAGCCGGACGCCACCGAGACCGGCCGCGCCGGCGAGATCACCGCGGACATGTCCGACGGCACGGTCGAGGTCGGCCCGGCGACGGTGGACAGCGACAACGACGGCACCGCCGACAGCGCGGTCGTGACCGACGACCAGGGCAACACCCGGGTCTTCACCGACGTCGACGGCGACGGCCGGGCCGACGTGCAGACGATCATCACGCCCGACGGCGAGACGACCACCTACCAGCACACCGGCCCCGGCGAGTGGACCGAGACCACGAGCGGGTTCACCGCCGAGGTGCCGCCGGACAGCGACCAGCTCTGGGGCGGCGGCGGCGCCCAGGCGGTCGAGGGGGTCGCCAAGATCGACTCCGGCACCGGTCAGTGGATCTCCCAGAACTGAACCTTCCGGAAGCGGGCGGAAACGGGCCCCGGTCGTCCCCGCGGACGGCCGGGGCCCGACCGCGTTTTCGGGCAAATCACCCCGCCGCGGATATCAGCAAGATCACGCGCGAGCCGAAGAACTTTCGACGCTACGCCGGTTCAGCGATATCTGAATCGATTCCCTGATCGTTCTTGTGAGAGAACCGACAGGTCAGGCCTCGGTTACCTGCCGTCCATCCGGCTACCCTCGGGGAATCCCAGTATTTCCAGCACACCGGTAGGGCAGCCGGTGTGCGAAGCCATTCGGTCGCCGGCGACGGAGCGCTTCCCGGACCAGATTCCGGGCGGGCGTTCCTGCCGTCGAAGTCAGGAGAAGGAATGACTGCAGTAGCCATCCCGGGACTGGACAAGGCGCCGACGTCGCACAGCGGTGTGCTTGCGTGGGTACGGGAGGTCGCCGAGCTGACCACCCCTGACCGAGTGGTGTGGTGCGACGGCTCCGACGAGGAGGCCGAGCGCATCAACAACGAGCTGGTCGAGGCCGGCACGTTCGTCCCGTTGACGGCGAAGCCGAACTCCTTCTGGGCCGCTTCGGACCCCAGCGACGTCGCGCGGGTCGAGGAGCGGACCTTCATCTGCTCCGAAAAGGAAGAAGACGCCGGGCCGACCAACAACTGGATGCACCCGGACGAGATGCGGGCCACCATGACCGAGCTCTACCGGGGCTGCATGCGTGGTCGGACGATGTACGTCATCCCGTTCTGCATGGGCCCGCTCGGCGACGAGAACCCCAAGCTGGGCATCGAGGTCACCGACTTCGCCTACGTCGTGGCGTCGATGCGGGTGATGACCCGCATGGGCACCAAGGCGCTGGAGAAGTTCGTCAAGGAGGACGGCACCGAGCGCGAGTTCGTGCCCGCCCTGCACTCGGTCGGCAAGCCGCTGGAGCCGGGCGAGAAGGACGTGCCGTGGCCGTGCAACGACACGAAGTACATCTCGCACTTCCCGGAGAGCCGGACGATCTGGAGCTACGGCTCGGGCTACGGCGGCAACTCGCTGCTGGGCAAGAAGTGCTACTCGCTGCGGATCGCCTCCGTCATGGCCCGTGACGAAGGCTGGCTCGCCGAGCACATGCTGATCCTCAAGCTGATCTCGCCGGAGAACAAGGCCTACTACGTGGCGGCCGCGTTCCCGAGCGCGTGCGGCAAGACCAACCTCGCGATGCTGCAGCCGACCATCCCGGGCTGGCGCGCCGAGACCATCGGTGACGACATCGCGTGGATGCGGTTCGGCGAGGACGGCCGCCTGTACGCGATCAACCCCGAGTTCGGCCTGTTCGGCGTCGCGCCGGGCACCGGTGAGAAGACCAACCCGGTGGCGATGAAGACCATCGAGGCCGGCAACACCGTCTTCACCAACGTCGCGCTGACCGACGACGGCGACGTGTGGTGGGAGGGCATGACCAAGGAGCCGCCGGCGCACCTGACCGACTGGAAGGGTCGCGACTGGACGCCCGAGTCGGACGAGCCGGCCGCGCACCCGAACTCGCGGTTCTGCACCCCGATCGCGCAGGTCCCGACGCTGGCGCCGGAGTGGGACGACCCGAAGGGCGTGCCGATCTCGGCGATCCTGTTCGGCGGCCGCCGCGCCACCACGGTCCCGCTGGTGACCGAGGCCCGCGACTGGCAGCACGGCGTGTTCATGGGCGCCACCATGTCGTCGGAGAAGACCGCCGCCGCGGCCGGCAAGGTCGGCGAGGTGCGTCGCGACCCGATGGCGATGCTGCCGTTCCTCGGCTACCACGCCGGTGCGTACTTCCAGCACTGGCTGGACACCGGCAAGAACGCCGACGCCGGCAAGCTGCCGAAGATCTTCTACGTGAACTGGTTCCGCCGCGGCGACGACAAGCGGTTCCTGTGGCCGGGCTTCGGCGAGAACTCGCGGGTGCTCAAGTGGATCGTCGAGCGCCTCGAGGGTCGCGCCGGTGCGGTGGAGACCCCGGTCGGCCTGGTGCCGCGCGCCGAGGACCTCGACCTCGAAGGCATCGCCGAGCCGCTCGAGGACGTCCAGGAGTCGCTCGCGGTCAAGCCCGAGGAGTGGCGCCAGGAGATCCCGCTGATCGAGGAGTGGTTCGCCAAGATCGGCGACCGGGTGCCCTCCAGCCTGCACGACGAGCTGGCGGCGCTGAAGCAGCGCCTGGGCTGAGTTTTCCCCGTGGAACGGCCATTCCCGGCTTCGGCCGGGGGTGGCCGTTCCGTCGTTTCCGGCCCTATGGTCGGACCATGCTGGGGATGCGATTCGGCGTGAACATGATGGAGCCCGGGACGCGGGCGGAGTTCGTGGACAAGGTCCGGCGGGCCGAGGATCTCGGGTTCGACGTCGTGACCGTGGCCGACCACCTCGGGATGCCCGCGCCGTTCCCGGCGCTGGCGCTCGCGGCGGAGACGACTTCCCGGGTGCGGCTGGGCACCTTCGTGCTCAACGCGCCCTTCTACCACCCCGCCGTGCTGGCGCGGGACGTCGCGACCACCGACCAGTTCTGCGACGGGCGGCTGGAACTCGGCCTCGGCGCGGGGTACGTGCGCGAGGAGTTCGAAGCGGCCGGACTGCCGTGGCCGGGGCGCCGGATCGACCACGTCGAGCGGACGGTCGTGGAGCTGCGCAGGCTGTTCGCGGACCCGGACTACCAGCCGCGGCCGGCGCAGGACGGCGGGCCGCCGCTGCTGCTGGGCGGCTGGGGCGACCGGATGCTGACGATGGCCGCCGAGCACGCCGACACGATCGCGCTGACCGGGGCGCCCACGGCGAAGGAGGGCGGGCTGGTCGGGCTCGCCGACGCGGACGCGTTCGCGGAGCGGGTGGCGTTCGTGCGCTCCCGGCTCGGCACGCGCGAGGCGGAGATCAACGTGCTGGTGCAGCTGGTCGTGGTGACCGACGACCGGCGCGCGGCGCTGGCGGACCTGCAGCGGTTCGCGCCGGACATGAGCGTCGAGGCGATCGGTGAGCTGCCGACGCTGCTGGTGGGCTCGGTGCCGGAGATCGTCGCCCAGCTCTCGGACATGCGGGAGAAGCTGGGGATCACCTACGTGTCGGTGCTGGAGCGGAGCATGGCTGACTTCGCTCAGGTGCTGGAGCACCTGTCCTAACCGCGAGTCCCACGTTCAGCCGCGCGAGTCCCACACTCCGGCGGGCGAGTCCCACGCTCCGGCGGGCGAGTTCCACGTTCGGGTGGGCGGGTTCCGCGCTCCGGCGGGCGAGTTCCACGCTCGGGTGGGTGAGTTCCGCGCTCCGGCGGGCGAGTTCCACGCTCCGGCGGGCGAGTTCCACGCTCCGGCGGGCGAGTTCCACGCTCCGGCGGGCGAGTTCCACGTTCGGGTGGGCGAGTCCCACACTCTGGCGGGCGAGTTCCACGCTCCGGCGAGCGAGTTCCACGCTCCGGCGGGCGAGTTCTGCGTTCTGGCGGGCTGCGTCGTGCGTGCTCGGCTACCCCGTCGGTACGCCGCTGATCGCGTCGCGGAGGGCGTCCAGTGGGAGTCCGACCGCGTCCGCGAGGGCGACCACCGTGAAGAACGCCGGCGTGGGAATCCGCCCGGTCTCGATCTTCCGCAGCGTCTCCACCGAGACGCCCGCCTCCAGAGCCACCTCGGCCATGCTGCGCGGACCCCGCGCGGCTCGCAGTGCGGCACCGAGACGCTCGCCGCGTTCGCGTTCGGCTTCGGTCAGCGGGACTCGCACCATGGCCACAGTCTATCCGCCCAGTTGTCCCCAGCCTGTGGACAACTCTGTGCACAGGCTGGGGACTACCAGAAGAACGGAGGCAAGAAAACCGCCGGACCGGCAACTCATCCGCTGTGTCGCACGTCTCAGTGGTACCTGGCCGAGAGGAGGTCGTCATGTTGCTGGCAGGCGGGCTGATGTTCCTGTTGACCCTGGTCTACCTGGTCCTGTGCACCTGCACGGGCCGGTTCCGGGAACTGACCCGAGAACCGGAGAACCCCGCCGGGAACGAGCCCGGCGGGGTCCTCGAGACCAAGAACTAGGCGGTCGGGTCGGGCAGCGGCATACCAGGCAGCGTCTGGTCCCGCGGCACCACCCCGTCCACGAGGAAATCTTCCACAACCTTGTCCACCGCCGCGTTGCCGCCAGCGTAGATCCCGTGGTCACCCTCGTCGGTCACGGTGATCATCCGCGACCCCTGGAACGCGCGGTGCGCCCGCTCGGCGCCCTCGATCGGCGTCGCCGGGTCGTGCGTCGCCTGCACCATCAGCACCGGCGGGACACCCCGGCCGTCCAGGACCGGCAGCGGCTCCGGCTTGTTGTTCCAGAAGATGCACGGCTGGATCAGCCAGCCCCAGCCCAGCAGCGGGTACTTCGGCCCCAGCTGCGCGGACTGCCGCACCGCCGTGTTGCGGTTGCCGAACCACGGCCCCTCGTTGCAGGGGATCGTCCAGAAGCTCGCGTCGTAGGCGTCGTCGTAGTCGCTCGGCACCATCAGCGGCTGCGGGCCGACCGCGTCGGTGACGGTCTTCACCTGGTCCAGCAGCGCCGTCTGCTGCTGCGCCGACGCCGTGCCCTGAGTCAGGTTCCGCACGTTGACCAGGTAGTCGGCCAGCTCGGGGAAGAACCGCTTGTTGTACAGCTCGGAGACGATGAACGAGTCCAGCGCGTTGGCCGACAGCTTCGTGCGGTCGACCTCCACCGGGTTCTGCGTCAGGGCGTAGCGCACCTGCTCGTACGTCTGCCGCGCCATCTCGGCGGTGGTGCCGAAGTGGTAGAGGCTGTCGTACTTCGCCATCCACGGCAGGAAGTCCTCGCGCCAGCGCCGCTCGAAGCCCAGCGGCTGCCAGTCGAACGACTTCTGCCAGGTGGTGGTGAACTCGGTGTTCGAGTCCAGCACGAACTTGCCGGTCCGGTTCGGGAAGGCCTGCGCGTAGTGCGCGCCCATCCAGGTGCCCGCCGAGTACCCGACCCAGTTGATCTTCTGCCGCTTCAGCAGCACGCGCAGCAGGTCGAGGTCGTTGATCGTCTGCCGGGTGTTGATGAACGGCCCGAGGTCGCCGGACTTCACCTGGCACGAGTCGGCCGCGTACTCGGTGGCGTCCAGGATCAGCTTCAGGTTCTCCCGGCTGCGGTCCCGCGGGTCGAGGTCGGCGCCGGTGCCGATCGCGCCGCCGCAGGTGATGTTCGTGCTCTTGCCGGTGCCGCGCGCATCGAACCCGATGATCTCCTGGTGCTCACGCACCTGGGTCTGGTTGCGCAGCCGCGCCGGGAACATCCGGCCCGGTGCGCCCGGCCCGCCCGGGTTGACGAACGTGCTCTCCGTCGCCTCGCCGGTCGCCTTGAGCCGGCTGACCGCGATCGTCACGTCGATGCCCTGGTTCGGCGACGACCAGTCGCGCGGTGCGGAGTAGGTCGCGCACTCGATGCCCTCGGCGCCGGCCGGCGGGGTCTGCCCCGACAGCTCGTCCGTGGTGCAGGTGTGCCAGTCCAGCGCCTGCTGTGCGTAGCGATCCGGGATGCCGGTCGAGTTCAGCGCGGGTCCGGCCGGTGCCGCGATCGCTGGTGTGCCCGCCGCCAGCAGGGTGCCGGCCAGAGCCGGGATCACCACCGCCCAGCGCGTCCGTGTCATGCTCGCCCCTTCGTCACTGCCCGCTACCGCGCGCGTACGCCGCGGCGGCCTCATTCATATCGGCCGCACCGGAGCCGGGCAACCTGCCTTCGTCGGGTGTTGCCCTGATCAAATCGATATCCGGGGAGCGTGACGACGGGTGGTTCAGCACTTAAGGTCAAGCCCGCCCTGTCCCGTCCAAGTGAGGTCACATGTCTGGCAAAGCCGCCGGGAAGGTCACCGGGCTCCAGATCAGCCCGTGGAACCTGCTCCTGCTGTTACCACTGCTGATGCTCGTCACGCCGTGGTTCAACTTCGACAAGCCGCGGGTCCTGGGACTGCCGTTCTTCTACTGGTACCAGTTCCTCTTCGTGCTCGTCGGGGTCGTCTCCGTGGCGATCGTCTACGTGATGACCAAGGGGAAGCCGGTGGTGAAGGGCAAGCCGGACCGGCTCGCCGTGGAAGAGCTGGACGAGGGTGAGAAGTGATGGCACTGGCACAGGCACCCGGCAGCGGCCTGCAGTGGGTGGAGCTGAGCGTTTTCGTCCTGCTGTTCCTGGTGGTCAGCGTGATGGGTTTCGTCGCGTCCCGGTGGCGCGCGGCGGCCTCGCTGGACCACCTCGACGAGTGGGGGCTGGGCGGCCGCAAGTTCGGCTCGTGGATCACCTGGTTCCTCGTCGGCGGTGACCTCTACACCGCCTACACCTTCGTGGCCGTGCCCGCGCTCGTGTTCGGCGCCGGCGCGCTGGGTTTCTACGCCCTGCCCTACACCGTGATCCTGTACCCGATCGTCTTCCTGCCCGCGCTGCGGATGTGGTCGGTGTCCCGCTCGCGTGGTTACGTGACACCGGCCGACTTCGTGCGCGGCCGCTACGGTTCGCCGACGCTGGCGCTGCTGATCGCGATCACCGGCATCGTCGCGACCATGCCCTACATCGCGCTGCAGCTGGTCGGCCTGGAAGCGGTGCTGCGGACGATGGGTCTCAACGGCGCCGGCATCGCCGGTCACCTGCCGCTGCTGATCGCGTTCCTCGTGCTGGCGCTCTACACCTACCAGTCGGGCCTGCGCGCGCCGGCGCTGATCGCGTTCGTCAAGGACGGCCTGATCTACGTCGTCATCCTGGTCGCGGTGTTCTACCTGCCTGCCAAGCTCGGCGGCTGGTCGCACATCTTCGACGTGAGCCAGCAGAAGCTGCAGACGCCGGATCCGAAGACGGGCAACCCGTCCGGTTCGATCCTGCTGACCGCGAACAACCAGCTGCAGTACGTCACCCTGGCGCTCGGTTCGGCGCTGGCGCTGTTCCTGTACCCGCACTCGCTCACCGGTGTGCTCGCCTCGCGCGGCCGCAGCGTGATCAAGCGGAACATGATCGCGCTGCCGGCGTACTCGCTGCTGCTGGGCCTGCTCGCGCTGCTCGGCTACGTCGCGCTGACCGCGGGCGTCAAGCCGATCACCAACGCCGCCACCGGCAACCCCGACTCCAACACCGTGGTGCCGGTGCTGTTCGACACGCAGTTCCCGTCGTGGTTCGCGGGTGTGGCGTTCGCCGCGATCGGCATCGGCGCGCTGGTGCCCGCCGCGATCATGTCGATCGCCGCGGCGAACCTGTGGACCCGCAACATCTACAAGGAGTACCTGAAGCGGGACGCCACCCCGGCGCAGGAGGCCAAGCAGGCCAAGCTCGCGTCGCTGGTCGTGAAGTTCGGCGCGGTCGCGTTCATCCTGTTCATCGACCCGCAGTTCTCGATCGACCTGCAGCTCATCGGTGGCGTGCTGATCCTGCAGACGCTGCCCGCGGTGGCGATCGCGCTCTACACGCGGTGGCTGCACCGGTGGGGCCTGATCGCCGGCTGGATCGTCGGCATGGTGTGGGGCATCATCATGCTCTACGGCATCCCGAACCCGAAGACGGGCAAGGCGCACTTCGGCGGTTCCGCGCTCGCGCTGGACAAGCTGTCGATCTTCGGCTGGCACCCGTTCTCGGGCTCGATGATCCAGATCTACCCCGGGTTCGTGGCGCTGATCGCGAACCTGGTGGTGGCGGTGATCGTCACGGTGATTGCCCGGAGCCTGAAGGTGTTCAACGGCACGGACGACACCGAGGGCACCGACTACCACGCCGACGAGCACGACAAGGACCTGCGCCCCATCGGCGCGGCCCACTAGGAGGATGACGTGGACAGCCGGTTCGGTGTCACGGAGCTGGAAGACCTGCCCGAGGACCTGCGGGAGCGCATCGGCGTGATCGCGGAGAAGTCGGGCTTCGTGCCGAATGTCTTCCGGGCGCTGGGGCACCGGCCGGCTGAGCTGCGCGCCTTCCTCGACTACCACGACGCGCTCATGGAACGCACCGACGGCCTGACCAAGGCCGAGCGGGAGCTGGTCGTGGTGGCGACGTCGGGGGCGAACCACTGCACCTACTGCGTGGTCGCCCACGGCGCGATCCTGCGGATCCGTGCAAAGGATCCGCAGCTGGCCGACCGGGTCGCCACGAACCCGTGGCAGGTCGAACTGGACGAGCGGGGCCGCGCGATCGTCGATCTGGCGCTCGCGCTGGCTCGCAAGCCCGAAATGTTCGGCGAAGCCGACCTCGAAGCCGCGCGCAAGGCGGGGCTGACCGAGGACGAGATCTGGGACGTCGGCGCGATCACCGCGTTGTTCGCGATGTCCAACCGGCTGGCGCACCTGACCGCGCTGCGGCCCAACCCGGAGTTCTACACGATGGGCCGCGATCAGAAGCGGTAGAGCGCTTCGTGCAGGTCGCGCTGGATCTCGTACTTGCGGAGCAGGCGGCCGAGCAGCCGGGCCCACCACTTCGCCGGGTGTCGGTAGGCGCGCACCCACAGCGGCGGGATGCGGTCCGGGATGCGCGGATCGGCCTTCGGGCGGAACTTGTCGCCGGTGAGGACGACGGTCGGGTGCCCGCGCGGGCAGGCGGTGGTCACCGAGATGACGCCGGGCATCAGGTTGTGCACCCACTCCACCTCGTCGATCCCCATCAGGGTCCGGGTGTCGCAGGTTTCGCAGTAGACGACGAACATCGGGTCACAGCTCCCGCCGCCACGTTTCGCCGACGAGGTCGTGTCCGAAGCTGTGGTGGGGTTGCGAGTCGACGAGTTCGAACCCCGCCCGCCGGTAGATGTGCCGCGCGGCGACCAGGACGCTGTTGGTCCACAGTTCCATCGCGGTGTAGCCGTGCGCCCGCGCGAAGGCCAGGCACTCGTCCACCAGGCGCTTGCCGACGCCGTGGCCGCGGGCGTGCGGTTCGACGAGCAGCAGGCGCAGTTTCGCGGTCTTGTCGTCCGAGCCGCGCACGCAGAACACGCAGCCGGCGCGTTCCCCGCCCAGCTCGGCGATCCACCCGGCCTCGCGGGCCGGGTCGTGGTGGTCGACGTAGTCGGCGATGATCCGCGCGACGAGGGCTTCGTAGGTGGCGTCCCAGCCGTACTCCTGGGCGTAGATCGCGCCGTTGCGCTGCACGACCCAGCCGAAGTCGCCGGGCCGGGGCGGGCGCAGCACGAGCGCCGGGGCGGGCTGGCGGTCGCCGACGAGGTGGCTGATCGTGCGCATGGACGTGACCAGGCGGTGCTGGTCGTCGTCGGTGAGGCGGCCCAGCAGCTCGCCGATCTGCGCGGTGGTGCGGTCCTCGAGGACCTGCTGCTCGGCGCGGCCGGCGTCGGTGAGCCGGACGAGCTGGCGGCGCCCGTCGGTCTCGTGGCGTTCCCGGACCAGCAGGCCGCGGCTTTCCAGACGGGCGAGCAGGCGGCTGGCGTACCCGGGGTCCAGATCGAGGCGGCGACGCAGCTCGGCGACCTCGGTGACGCCCTCCTGGGCCAGCTCGTAGAGCACCCGGGCCTCGCCGAGGCTGTAGTCGCTGCCGACGAGCCCTTCTTCGAGGACCCCGATGAGACCGGTGTAGAGCCGGTTGAAGGCGCGGACCTGCGTGACGCGGTCCCGGAGTGCCTGGTCGCTCATTGACCACCTCAACAAACTCGTTGACTGAGTCAAACACTACTCCCGCCGGGATCGGGCGCAAGTGGTTTTTCGAGGTGGTTTTCAGCCAGAACGGCCACTGTGTCGCGACCGTCAGGCAGGGCGGTGCCCGTGACATCTGCGGGGATGTTCGCCCGTGGGGACCCGGGAAATTGGAAACCCCGTGATGCTGCCAGGTCGGGGGTCCGCCAGCATCACGGGGTCATCTGGGGTATCGCCACTTCCCCTGGTGGCGTTACAACCTGATCTAGTTGTGGTCTAGCTCACGCTTCAGCGCAAGTTGGACTGACGCGCCTGGGCGATGGCGATCAGCTCCTGGCGGACCGTCACGGAGCCGGCGGTGTCGATCGCGCGGCTCAGCGCCCGGCGGGTGCGCGCCTCGGCGCGGCGGGCTCGGAGCTTGGCGGCGATGTTGCTCATCGGTGTTCGCATCCCTCGTGCATCTCGGTGGCTGTGCTTCCAGTATGCACCTTTTTTCACAAGGTTGCCAACGATTGTCCGGTGACCTAGGGCACTTGCCTACGAATCATCGGCCGCAGCCCAATCTTGCGGAAGATCGCCCTTTCTAGCTTGGTCACTAGAAAGCGGTAGAGACTCCCAGATGCGGCTGCGGAGGTCGGCGCCGCGGATCACCTGGATCCGCCACGGCTCCAGGCGCAGGACGTGCAGCTTCGGATCCGACGGCGACCGCCAGAACGCGCCCAGGTCGTACCCGGCGCCGCGCGGGCTCGTGTTGCGGTAGAGCCGCCACACGTGCGACTTCACGTCCAGGTCGTCGACCCATTCGGCCACCGCCTCGACGGCCACCGAGTTGTTCCCCGGCTTCCAGTAGGAGAACGAGGTGTGCGGGTTGCGGGCCAGGTGGGCGGCCTTGACCGGGGTCCGGTAGGTGGCCAGCCACCCGCGCGGCTGCCCGTCCACGTTCTCCCAGACCGGGATGAGGATCCGCGTGCGCGGCCGGTTCCGCGAGTCGACGGTGACCATGGTGGCGTACCCGATCGAGCCGACGTAGGCGTTGAACTCGGCTTCGAGTTCGGCGAAGGAGCGCACGGTCCGGCTCATCGCGCCACCCGCAATCCGAACGCGCTGATCACGGCGGCCACCGCGGCGGCCGCGATCGGCACCACCAGCGCCGTCCGGTAGCCGTCCACGCCCACGGACGCCCCGGTGAGCACCGCCGTGCAGGCGGCGAGCCCGAGCGCCGCGCCGAACTGGAACGACGTGTACAGCAACCCGCCGGCCAGCCCCTGCTCGCGCTCGGCGACCCCGTCGGTGGCGACGATCGTCAGCGGACCGTAGGCCAGCGCGAACGCCACCCCGAGCACGATCATCGTCGGGAACATCGCGAGGTAGACGGTGTCCGTGCCGATCGGCAGGAACAACGCGTAGGACACCACGGCGAGCACCAGGCCGGCCACGATGACCTTCGCGTTGCCGAACCGCTCGACCAGCCGTGGGGTCAGGGTCGGGGCGAGGACGGCGTCCGCGCCGATCGCCAGCATCGCCAGGCTGGTCTGCAGCGAACTCCACCCGCGCAGTTCCTGCAGGTACAGCACGGCGATGAACTGGAACCCGAAGAAGGCCGCGGCGAACAGCAGACCGGCCAGGTTGGCGCGCACCAGCGCCCCGGACCGGAGCAGGCCGAGCCGCACCAGCGGGGCGGCGGACCGGCGCTCGACCAGGACGAAGACGGCGGCGAACGCGAGCCCGGCGGCGACCGTCGCGGTGGTCCAGCCCGCGGACACGTGCGTGGAGCGCTCGACGCCGAGCACCAGCAGCACGATGGCGGCCGTGATGGTCACCGCGCCGAGCACGTCGACCCGCCGGTCTGCGGTGCGCTCGCGGGGCGTGGCGGGGATGAACGCGACGCCGAGCACCAGGATGATCAGCGCCAGTACGGCGGGCGCGAACAGCACCAGCCGCCAGTCCACGGCGCTGAGCAGCCCGCCGAGCACCAGCCCGAGCGAGAAGCCGCCCGCGGCCGTGCCGGAGTAGACCAGCAACGCCCGGTTGCGCTGCGGGCCCTCCTCGAAGCTGGTGGTGATGATCGACAGGCCGGCCGGGGTCATCACCGCGGCGGCGACACCCGCGACGAACCGCGCGACGATGAGCAGCCAGCCCTCGCCGGCGAGCCCGCCGACGGCGGAGACGACCAGGAACACGGCGAGCCAGACCAGGAACATGCGGCGCCTGCCGAACAGGTCGGCGGCCCGGCCACCGGCCAGCATGAACCCGCCGTAGCCGAGCACGTAGGCGCTGACCACCCACTGCAGCTCACCGGTGGACAGGCCGAGGTCGGCGCGGATGGCGGGCAGCGCGACGTTCAGCATCGCGACGTCGATGCCCTCCAGGAAGATCGCGCCGCAGAGGACGAACAGCATCCCCCAGGTTCGGGGCGTGAAGCGCGGTCGCGCTTCGACGGTGGTGGACACGAGATCCGCTCCCAAGGTTTCGATTGGTAACAGACGAATCTTGTGTGACCATTGACGACTGTGGAAGACGGCACTTCAAAGGCACTCGGTTACTGCACGGGAACCGAAGACGACGAGGTCAGGCAGTGGGACACCCGCGCGGACTGCGACGTCCGGCACATCCTCGACCGGGTGGCGGACAAGTGGTCCCTGCTCGTGATCGCGTTGCTCGACCGGCGCACGATGCGGTTCTCCGAGCTGCGGCGGGCGATCGACGGGGTCAGCCAGCGGATGCTCACCGTGACGCTGCGGCACCTGGAGCGGGACGGGATCATCAGCCGGACGGTCTACCCGGTGGTGCCACCGCGGGTGGACTACGAGCTGACCCCGCTGGGCATGTCGCTGCACCGGGTGATCAAGTCGCTGGTGACCTGGACCGAAGAGCACCAGCAGGAGATCGCCGCGGCGCACGCGGCCTACGACGAGCGGGTCGCCGCGGAGGAACCGGAGCTGGTCAGTCCACGGCTCGGCTGAGCAGGTAGTGCCCGAAGTGCGGCACGGTGAAGGCGATGTGCCCGCGCTCCGCGGAGTACACCAGCCCCTTCTTCATCAGCGAGTCCCGCGCCGGGGACAGTGACGAGGGCTTGCGGCCCAGGTAGACCGCCACGTCCGAGGTGCCCGCGCTCTCGTCGCGGCCCTGGGTCAGCTCCGCCATCGCGCGCAGGTACTCGCGCTCGGCCGGCGTGGCGCGTTCGTAGCGGGACCCGAAGAAGCCGACCGCGAGTTCCTGCTCGGCTTCGGGGGCGGCGACCTGCACGTCCTGCACGGTGATCGGGTCGTCCGGTGCCGCGTCCCAGGCGGCCTTCGCGTAGGCCTGGATGAAGTACGGGTAGCCGCCGGAGGCGTCGAACAACGCGTCCAGCGCCTCGGGTTCGATGCCGGCGTCCTCGCGTTCGATCGGCGCCAGGACCGCGCGGTCGGCCTCCGCGCGGTTGAGCCGGTCGATGCGCACGTACCGGAACAGCCGCTCGGAGTAGGACTTCGAGGCCGACAGCACCGCGGGCACGTGCGGCAGCCCGGCGCCGACCACCACCAGCGGCGCGCCGGACTGGGACAGCTCGTGGCACGCCGCGCACAGCGCCGACACGTCGTCGGGCTGCAGGTCCTGGATCTCGTCGATCAGCAGGGCCACGCCGGTGCCGACGTCCGCGGCCAGTTCGGCCACGTCGGTGAACAACTCGACCAGGTCGATCTCGATGTCCCCGGAGTCGGCCCGGCCCTGCGCGGCCGGCACGTCGATGCCCGGCTGCCACCGGTCCCGCAGCTTCGCGTCCGCCTTGTTGGAGCGCAGCGCAAACGCTTTCAGCACGCCGAGGACCTCTTCCACCCGGTCCGGCGCCCGGTGCCGCACCGCGAGGTCCCGGATCGCGCGGTGCAGGGCCGCCGACAGCGGCCGTCGCAGCTCCGCGTCCGGGCGCGCCTCGATCTTGCCCGCGCCCCACCGGTGTTTCACGGCCATCGACCGCAACTCGCCAAGCAGCACGGTCTTGCCGACGCCGCGCAGGCCGGTCAGCACGAGGCTGCGTTCCGGGCGGCCGCGGGCGACCCGCTGCAACACCACCTCGAACGCGGTCAGCTCGCGTTCACGGCCGGCCAGCTCCGGCGGCCGTTGCCCGGCGCCCGGTGCGAAGGGGTTGCGGATCGGGTCCACTCTGCCAACGTATCGGCGTGTCTAGGGCGACCCCGATATTTGCGGAGATTCCGGTATCGGCGTGTCGCTATCTCTTTCTAGCTTACTCTAGTGTGAGAGCTAGAAAAGCTTAGGGATGAACAGACGCGGGAATGGGTAGATCCTCGACGTGACATGTCGCATCCGAGGAAGGCGAGGATCGTGATCTTGCGTCGACTGGCCCGCCCCATGCTGGCGAGCATCTTCATCTACGGCGGTATCAACGCCCTGAGGCAGCCCGAGGGGCACGCCGAGGCGGTCAAGCCCGTGCTCGACAAGGTCGGCGAGCAGCGGGACAAGCTGCCCGAGGCCGTTCCCACCGACCCGGTGAGCCTGGTCAAGATCGACGCCGGGGTGAAGATCGCGGCCGGGACCCTGTTCGCGCTCGGCAAGTTCCCGCGGCTGTCCGCGCTGGCGCTGCTGGGCAGCCTGGTGCCGACGACCGTCGCCGGGCACCCGTTCTGGGAGGCCAAGGACCCGCAGGAGAAGCAGCAGCAGCTGATCCAGCTGCTCAAGAACGCCGGCCTGGCCGGCGGGCTGCTGATCGCGGCCGCCGACACCGAGGGCAAGCCGTCGCTGGGCTGGCGCGCCCGCCGCGCCGCCGACAAGGCGAGCAAGCGTGCCCACAAGGCCACGGAGAAGGCGAGCAAGAAGGCGCACAAGGCGACGAAGCAGATCCAGTCGACGGCCGCCTCCGCCCGCGACGTCCTGCCGGTGTGACGACGAAGGGCCACCCTCGCCGAGGGTGGCCCTTCGCGGTCACTTCTCCAGGATCGCCGTGATGCCCTGGCCGCCTGCCGCGCAGATCGAGATCAGGCCCCGGCCCGAGCCCTTCTCGTGCAGCAGCTTCGCCAGCGTCGCCACGATGCGGCCGCCCGTCGCGGCGAACGGGTGTCCCGCGGCCAGCGACGAGCCGTTCACGTTCAGCTTCGACCGGTCGATCGGCCCCAGCGGCTGGTCCAGCCCCAGCTTCTCCTTGGCGAAGGCCGGGCTCTCCCACGCCTTCAACGTCGCGAGCACCTGGGAGGCGAACGCCTCGTGGATCTCGTAGAAGTCGAAGTCCTGCAGCGTCAGCCCGGCCTTCGCCAGCATCCGCGGCACCGCGTACGCCGGGGCCATCAGCAGGCCCTCGCCGCCGTGCACGTAGTCCACCGCCGCGGTCTCCGAGAACGTCAGGTACGCCAGGACCGGCAGCTTCCGCTCGGCGGCCCACTCCTCGGTGGCCAGCAGGACCGTCGACGCGCCGTCGGTCAGCGGGGTCGAGTTGCCCGCGGTCATCGTGCCGTCGGGGCCGCCGAACACCGGCTTGAGCTTGGCCAGCTTCTCCGCGGTCGAGTCCGGCCGCAGGTTCTGGTCGCGGGACAGGCCGAGGTACGGCGTCACCAGGTCGTCGAAGAACCCGCGCTCGTAGGCGGCGGCGAGGCGCTGGTGGCTGGTCGCGGCCAGGACGTCCTGCTCCTCGCGCGAGATCTCCCACTCCTTGGCCGTCAGCGACGCGTGCTCGCCCATCGACAGCCCGGTGCGCGGCTCGGCGTTGCGCGGGATCTCCGGCACGATCTGACCCGGACGAAGCTTGGTCAGCAGCTTGAGCCGCTGGCCGACCGTCTTCGCGGAGTTGAGCTGCACCAGGATGCGGCGCAGGTCGTCGTTCACCGCGAGCGGGGCGTCCGAGGTGGTGTCCACGCCACCGGCGATCGCCGAGTCGATCTGCCCGAGCGCGATCTTGTTGGCGACGTTGACGATCGCCTGCAGACCGGTGCCGCACGCCATCTGGACGTCCGCGGCCGGCGTCTCCGGCGACAGCTTGCTGCCCAGCACGCTCTCCCGGGCCAGGTTGAAGTCCCGCGCGTGCTTGAGCACGGCACCCGCGGCGACCTCGCCGATGCGCTCGCCCTGCAGCGCGAAGCGGCTCACCAGGCCGTCCAGGGCGGCGGTGAGCATGTCCTGGTTGGACGCGTTGGCGTAGCGGCCGTTCGACCGCGCGAACGGGATGCGGTTGCCGCCGACGATGGCGACGCGACGAACGTCCATCAATTCCTCCCACTGCGGTGGTGAGCCTCGGATGACAGTGTAACCTACTCGTGAGTAGGTAAGCTCGGTAAGGAGGCACGTCATGGCCGACCGGTATCAGCAGTTCACCAAGACGCCGATCGGGAAGTTCCTGGTGCCCAAGCTCGGGCTGCCCAACCCGCCGGTGCTGCGCCGGTACCGCCCCGGCCGGCCCCCGCTCGATGGTCCCGCACTTTTCGGCGCCGCGCCCGGCGGACGGCTCGAAAAGACCGTGCCGAACCAGCTCGCGGCGGCCGGCATCACGGTGCTGACCGAGCAGGCGGGCGGCGACCAGCGCTACGGCGGCCTGGTGTTCGACGCCACCGGCATCACCGACCCCGCGCAGCTGCGCGAGGTGTACCTGTTCTTCCACCCGGTGATCCGCAAGATCGGCTACTGCGGCCGGGTCGTCGTGCTCGGCACCCCGCCTGAGCTGGTCGACGGCCGGGAGCGGATCGCCCAGCGCGCGCTCGAAGGGTTCGTCCGCTCGGTCGGCAAGGAGCTCAAGCGCGGCGCGACCGCCCAGCTCGTCTACGTCGCGCCCGGCGCCGAGGAGGCCGCCGAGTCGACGCTGCGGTTCGTGCTGTCCGCCAAGTCCGCGTTCGTGGACGCCCAGGTGATCCGCGTCGGCGCCACCGGCACGCCCGCGGTGCCCGCGATCGAGAACTGGGACAAGCCCCTCGACGGCAAGGTCGCCCTGGTCACCGGCGCCTCGCGGGGTATCGGCGCGGCGATCGCCCAGGTGCTCGCCCGCGACGGCGCGCACGTCGTGGGCCTGGACATCCCGGCGCAGGGCGGCGACCTGTCCGCGGTCGCCAACAAGGTCGGCGGCTCCGCGCTGCAGCTGGACATCACCGCCGCGGACGCGCCGGACAAGCTCGCGTCCTACCTGAAGGAGCGGCACGGCGGCGTGGACATCGTCGTGCACAACGCCGGCATCACCCGCGACAAGACGCTCGGCAACCTCACCGAGGGCGCGTGGGACGCGGTGCTCACGGTCAACCTGGTCGCGCAGCTGGCCGTCAACGACAAGCTGCTGAGCGAGAAGGTGCTCCGCGAGAACGGCCGCATCATCGGCGTCTCGTCGATCGCCGGCATCGCGGGCAACGTGGGCCAGACCAACTACGGCACCAGCAAGGCCGGCGTGATCGGCATGGTCGCCGACGGCGCGCCGAAGCTCGCCGAGTACGGCGCCACCATCAACGCCGTCGCGCCCGGGTTCATCGAGACGCAGATGACCGCGGCGGTCCCGCTGTTCATCCGCGAGGCCGGGCGGCGGCTGTCCAGCCTGGGTCAGGGCGGGCTGCCGGTCGACGTCGCCGAGACGATCGCCTGGTACGCCAACCCGGCCTCGGCCGCGGTGAACGGCAACGTGGTCCGCGTGTGCGGCCAGGCACTGCTGGGGGCGTGATGACGGGCAGTGACGTTCGTGAACTCCGCGAGGCGCCGAAGCTGGCGCCGTTGTACGCCAAGGCGTTGCTGCCGCACAGCGGTGGCGGCGGCCTGCCGGACACCGAATACGTGCGCGCGGGGGTCGAGTTCGACCCGGCGCACGTCGCGGCCTACAACCAGGTCTGCGGGTTCCGGCTGGGCGACGAGCTGCCGGTGACCTATCCGCACATGCTCGCGTTTCCGCTGCAGATGGCGCTGATGACGCAACCGGACTTCCCGTTCCCGTTGCTGGGCATGGTCCACGTCGCCAACCGCATCACGCAGCACCGCCCGGTGCGGCTGACCGACACCGGCACGGTGCGGGTGCGCGCGGAGAACCTGCGCCCGCACGAAAAGGGCCGCCAGTTCGACGTGATCAGCGAGTACACCACCGCCGACGGTCCGATTTGGACAGAAGTGAGCACGTACCTGCGGCGCGGTGGCGGCGAAGGCGGCGGCAAGCGCGAGCAGCTCGCGGCGCCCGCGCCCAAGGCGATCTGGCGGGTGCCCGGCGACATCGGGCGCCGCTACGCGGAGGTGTCCGGCGACCGCAACCCGATCCACCTGCACCCGTTGACCGCGAGGCTGTTCGGCTTCCCGTCGGCGATCGCGCACGGCATGTGGACCAAGGCGCGGGTGCTGGCCGCGTTCGAGGGCAGGCTGCCGGAGGCCTACACGGTCGACGTGAAGTTCAAGCTGCCCGTGCTGCTGCCGGCGAAGGTCGCGTTCACGTCGTGGCAGACCGGCGACGGGTGGGCCTTCGAGCTGTGGGCCGCGAAGAAACCGAAGCCGCACCTGGAGGGGACGATCACTCCTCCGGGCGCCACACCGAACCCTCGATGAGGTCGTTGAACCCCAGCCACACCAGGTTCATCAGCCACGACGCGAGCACTCCGTCCGACACCTCGGAGTGATCGAGCCACCAGTCGGCCAGCGACTCGGCGGCACCCACGAGCGCCACGGCGAGGGCCGGGCCGGAGAACTCGGCCCGGTCCCCCAGGCCCTTCTTCATGCCCGCGGTGACCACGAGCGCGGTGACCACCTCGATGGCCCGCGAGCGCAGCACGGTGATCTCGTCGGCGAAGCGGCCGCCGACGGTCAGCGCCTGGCGGTGCAGCACCGTCCACGAGTCCCGGTACTCGGCGACGAAGCGGTAGAACGAGCGCAGGCCGTGCCACAGCTGCATGTCCGGCGGCAGTTCCGAGCGCAGGCCGTCGCGGACCGCCTCCATCAGGCGACCGGCCTCGCGGCGGATGCACTTGGCGAACAGGTCCTCCTTGGCGCCCAGGTAGGAGTAGATCATCGGCTTGGAGACGCCGGCGACCTCGGAGATCTCGTCCATCGACGCGGAGTGGTAGCCGTGCCGTGAGAACACCTCGACGGCGGCGTCCAGGATCTGCCGTTCCCGCACGGCCCTGGGCAACCGCCGCGAGCGCGGGGCCTTCACGTCTTCCGTCACGCCGAAACGCTACCTCTTCACCCGTTCGCCGGTAGAATCTCCGCCTGTGTCCGGCACAGTGGTCGACGCGTTCGCCCGCCAGATCGATCTGAGCAGGTTGTCCGCGGAGCAGTTCATCCAGCTGCTCGAAACTCTGCACATGCTGGGCTCGGCCGAGACCGGGGTGCACCTGAGCGGGCTGTCCACCGAAACCCTCGCCGACGTCGTGCGCCGCGCGTCGAAGGAGCAGCTCCGGGCGATCGCCGAGCACCCCGAACTGCGGATGGTGTTCCTGGAGGAGATCTTCCGCCGGATGTCGGACCACTTCCTGGCGGAGAAGGCGCGGTACTCGAGTCTCGTGGTGTGCTGGCGGTTCCCGGGCGGTTCCGGCATCGGCGGCTACGACCGGTTCCAGACGGTGATCGAGGACGGCCGGTGCTACTCGGGGACGGACCTGGGGCGCGAGCCGGACACGACGATCACCATCGCGCCGGACGACTTCTTCCGCGTGGCGACGGGCAACGCCGCGGTGGCGGCGATGTTCGTGACCGGGAAGGTCAAGGTGAAGGGCGAGTACGCGCCCGCGGTACGGCTGTCGGGTTACTTCGATATTCCCCGAGTCGGGTAGAGCGGCGCGAAGCGCCTCCGTTGAGGGTGGTGGTGGGCTGGCGAGCGGGGCCGCCTAGCCCTCGATGATCGGGCGGTTGGTGGTCTCCTTGTCGACCACCTCGCCGTCGACGACGATCAACCGGTTCGGCATGCGGCGTTCGGCGCGCTTGAGCCACGCCCGGCGCACGACGCCGCGGGTCGGCGGCGGCGGCAGGGCCAGCCCGGCGAGGTCGGAGAGGAAACCCGGGATCATGATGAGCAACCCGCCGAAGGCGACGAGCATGCCGTCGGTGATCTCGGCGTGCGGGGAGCGCCCGGCCCGCGCGGTGGCGAGGAACGCCTGAGCGGCGCGCGCCCCTTCCCGCCGGGCGAGCCACGACCCGAGGAACGCCCCGACGACGAGCAGCCCCAGGGTGCCCAGGAAGCCGATGAGCGAACTGACCGCCCAGACGGCAGCCACCTCGGCGACGATGTACAACAGCAACACGACAGCCATACCCGGTCAACGTTCCGAACCGGCGGATTTCTCCCGGGCCAGGGCGGCGAGGAACAGTTCGGCCTCGCGCGGGGTGGTCAGCAGGAGCTGCCGGGCGCCGGTGGCGTGCTCGGCGATCTTGCGCAGGGCCAGGGGCCGCGAGCGGCGGCGGAAGCGCCAGATCCAGACCAGGAACTCGAACGACAGGCGCTCCGGACACCCCGGCGCCTGCTTGTCCCGGCCCCGGTCGCGCAGGGCGCGCAGGACGGCGCGGCGCAGGCACATCCGCCGCGGCGGATCGAGCACGATGACGGTGTCCGCGGCGGCGAGCCGGATCTCCAGGCTACCGCCGTAGTTCCCGTCCAGGAGCCACCGCTCGCCGGCGACCAGGGCCCGCTGCCGCGCGGCGAACTCCGCGGCTGGCAGGGCACCCCGCGTCGCCGGGTCGCGGTCGTGCACGTAGCGCGGCGCGAGGTCGGGGCGGCGCGCCGCGGGGTGAACCGCCACGGCCTCCCTCATCACCACACCGCGCACGAGCACCACCCACATGCCCCTGACCTGGCACGACCCGGAAGCCCCCGAAACCGGGTTCGCTCAGGGCTTGCGGGCCACGCCGCCGATGACGCGCGACTCCGACGGCGCCCGCCGGAACAGGGTGTCGCGGTCCGGGTGCCACGACGGCGCGTACACGAGCCCGGGTTCGAGCAGCTCCCAGTCGCCGAAGAAGCGGGCGAACTCGGCGCTCGTGCGCAGCTGGCCCGGGTTGGTGGTGCCCTCGTAGTACTCCACCAGGTCGGCCAGCGCCTGCCGCTCCTCGTCGCTGCGTGGGTTCTCGTTCGTCATCTGCGACAGGACCAGCAGCGAGCCCGGCGCGAGGCGGCCGCGGAAGTAGGCGACGCGGCTGTCCGGGTCGTCGGCGTCCTTGATGAAGTGCAGCACCGCGTTGATGACCAGCGCGACCGGCTGCCGCGCGTCGATCATGCCGGTGTCCAGCACCCGCTCCCACAGGTCTTCGGCGTGCATGAAGTGCGCCGCGATCGCCACGAGCCGCGCGGGGTCGGCGGTGTCGGCCAGCAGCAGCTGCGAGTGGGCGAGCGCGACCGGCTCGTTGTCCACGTACACGACCCGGCTGTCCCGCTGCGGGCGCGCCGCGTCGGCGACGTCGTGCACGTTCCCGGCCGTCGGCAGGCCCGAACCGATGTCGACGAACTGCCGGACCCCCAGCCGCGCGCACTCCCGCACCGCGCGAGCCAGGAACTGGCGGCTGGTCTTCATGTACTCGCCGATCAACGGCAGCCTGCGGCGGATCTTCTGCGCGAACTCCCGGTCGATCGCGTAGTTCGTCGTCCCGCCGATGAAGTAGTCGTAGACGCGCGCCGCGGACGGGCGGTCCAGACTGTTCTCGACCGCGCGCAACGCCTCGTCCATGCCTCTTATGGTAGTGATCAATGAAGTGTGGGAGCAGCTCGCAACGAATTGTCTGATTGGACCCTGATGAGTGATTTCGTCCTCGTGCACAGCCCGCTCGTCGGACCCGCGACCTGGCAGCGGGTCGCGGCCGAACTGCGGTCGCGCGGTCACCGGGTCACCACGCCGTCCCTGCTCGGCGCGCTGGACGGACCGGGCCCGTACTACCCGAAGCTCTTCGACGCGGCCGCCGAACCGGGCATCCTGGTCGCGCACAGCGGCGCCGGAGCGCTGCTGCCCGGCATCGCCGCGCGGACGCACGCCCCACGCGCGATCTTCGTCGACGCCCTGCTGCCGCACCCGGGCCGCGGCTGGTTCGACACCGCACCGCCCGAGCTGGCCGAGCGCCTGCGCGGACTGGCGACCGACGGACGGCTCCCGCCCTGGCACGAGTGGTTCCCCCCGGGCACGGTCGAGGACCTGCTGCCCGACCAGCGAACCCGCGACGAGTTCCTGGCCGAGCTGCCCCGCGTCCCGCTGGCCTACTTCACCGAACCCGCGCCCGAGGCCGCCCTCCCACCCAGCGCCTACCTCCAGCTCAGCGCCGCCTACGACGAGGAGGCCCGCGAAGCCGCCGCACGCGGCTGGCCCGTGCAGCGCCTGGACGCCCACCACCTCGCCCCGCTGACCGCCCCCGCCGAGATCGCGGCCGCACTGGAACGGTTTGAGTAGAAGCACTCAAGACTTCCGGATCGCCAACCGCGACCGTGGATCAATGACGACGAAAACCACCTCGCCGACCACGGGCGCGTTCTTCGCGCAGTCGGCGATCTCGTTCGGCATCTCGCTCGCCGCGGTCGCGGTGGGCGTCGCCTACCTGCCCGTTGACGGCTGGGTCCGCGCCTTCCTCGCGATCGCGATGCTCTACGCCATCACCTCGGCGTTCACGCTGGCGAAGGTCGTGCGCGACCGGCAGGAGAGCAGCTACCTGATGAGCCGGGTCGACCAGGCTCGGCTGGAGAAGCTGCTCGCCGAGCACGACCCGTACCGCGAGCCGGCCCTGTGAGATTCCACATCTCCGGCCCGGGGAACAACCGGATTCCCGCAGGTCGTTGAACCGTTGCGTGGCATCAGAGCAACGCCGGGCGCGGGTGCGCGCGCCCGAACTCGCCGGGGACGTGTGGCTGAACACCGGGGGCGAAACCGTCACCCTGGCGCAGCTGCGCGGCAAGATCGTGCTGCTCGACTTCTGGACCTCGGGCTGCATCAACTGCCTGCACGTCCTCGACGAGCTGCGCCCGCTGGAGGAGGAGTTCGCCGACGTGCTGGTCACGATCGGCGTGCACTCGCCGAAGTTCCTGCACGAGGGCGAGGCCGCGGCCATCGAGGCGGCCGTCCGCCGCTACGAGGTGCACCACCCGGTGCTCAACGACCCCGACCTGACCACCTGGTCGCAGTACGCCGTGAAGGCCTGGCCGACGCTGGTGATCGTCGACCCGCAGGGCTACGTCGTGCACACCGCCGCCGGTGAGGGGCACGCCGAGGCGCTGCGCCGGGTCATCGCCGAGCTGGTCGAGACCCACGACGCGCAGGGCACGCTGCGCCGCGGCGGCAGCCCGTACGTGCCGGTCGAGGAACAGCCCGCCGACCTGCGCTTTCCGAGCAAGGCCGTGGCCACCGCCGAGGGCCGCATCCTGGTCGCCGACACCGGCAACCACTCGATCGCCGAGTTCGCCTCCGACGGCGAGACCCTGATCCGCCGCTTCGGCAGCGGCGAGCGCGGCCGCGCCGACGGCGCCTTCGACGTCGCGAGCTTCGCCGAGCCGTCCGGCCTCGCGCTGCTGCCCGCCGAGGTCGCCGACCAGGCCGGGTACCACCTGCTCGTCGCCGATACGGCCAACCACCTGCTGCGGGGCGTCGACCTGGTCACCGGCGAGGTCACCACCGTCGCCGGCACCGGCACCCAGTGGCGCGACGGCGACACCGACGGCGACGCGCTGTCCATCGACCTCACCAGCCCGTGGGACGTGGTCTGGTGGGAGCCCGCGGGCGGCGCGGTCGTCGCGATGGCGGGCAACCACACGCTCGGCCTGTTCGACCCGCGCACCGGCCGCATCTCCCGCTTCGCCGGCACCACCGTCGAGGGCCTGCGCGACGGCAAGCTCGCCGAAGCCTTCTTCGCGCAGACCTCCGGCCTGGCCGTCCAGGGCGACCGGCTCTGGCTCGCCGACGCCGAGACCTCCGCGCTGCGCTACGTCGAAGACGGCGAAGTGCACACCGCGATCGGCACCGACCTGTTCTCCTTCGGCCACCGCGACGGCGACGCCGCGGACGCGTTGCTGCAGCACCCGCTGGGCGTCGCGGTCCTGGCCGACGGCACGATCGCGATCGCCGACACCTACAACGGCGCGGTCCGCCACTACGACCCGGCGAGCGGCGAGGTCGCCACTCTCGCGGAGAACCTCGCCGAGCCGTCCGGCCTGCTGCTCACCGGCGAGGCGCTGCTGGTGGTCGAGTCGGCCGCGCACCGCCTGACCGCGCTGCCGCCGGCCGCGGACGGGCAGCGGGTCGCCGGTGACGCGCTCGCCGTGCGCCGCCCACCGACCGAGCTGGCCCCGGGCACCGTCGAGTTCTCCGTGGTCTTCACCCCGCCGCCGGGCGAGAAACTCGACGACCGGTTCGGCCCGTCGACCCGCCTGCAGGTGACCGCCGCGCCGCCCGAGCTGCTGGCCGAGGGCGAGGGCACCGGCACCGAGCTGACCCGCACGCTGAAGATCGCCGAGGGGCACACCGAGGGCGTGCTGCAGGTGGTGGCGCAGGCCGCGAGCTGCGACTCCGAGGCCGAGCACCCGGTGTGCCGGGTGACCCGGCAGGACTGGGGCGTGCCGATCCGGATCACGCCGGACGGGCCGGACCGCCTCCAGCTGATCCTCGCGGGGGCGTGAAGGCGCCCGCCAGCACGTCCATGGCCTGGTGGAACAACGTGACCAGGTCCGGATCCGAACCGGGCTGCCAGCACCCGATGGCGGCCCGGTTCGCGCCGATCACGGCCGCGGCCGTGGCCCGCACGTAGAGGTCGTCCGCCGCCAGCCCGGTGCGGGTGGCCAGTGCCTGCGCCACGGCTTCTTCGAGCGCCCGGTTCGCCTGCGCCACCCGGGGCATCAGCTCCGGGTGCTCGCGCAGCAGCAGCGTCCGCTCGCTCCACACCTCGGTGGCGGCCAGCTCGGCGAACCGCCCGGCGAACACCTCCCGCAACGCCGTCAGCGGCGGCTCGTCCGCGGGCCGGTCGACGATGCGTTGCCCCAGCGTGGTGGCCGCGATGTCCAGCGACAACACGGCTTCGTCCTTGGTCGCGAAGTAGTTGAAGAACGTCCGCGGTGACACCCCGGCGGCCGCGCAGATGTCCTCGACCGTCACCCCGTCCGGCCCGTGCCGGCGGTACAGCGTGACGGCCGCGTGGCGCAGCGCTTCGCGGGTGGCTTCCTTCTTGCGCTCGCGCAGACCGGTGGGCGGGCTCACGATTCTTACAGTACTGCATTTTTGCAGCGCCTGCAAAAAGTGATAAGCTGACAGCATGGCGGAACATGTCGACACCCAGGAACAAGAACCCGGAAAGCTCCGCACCCTGGCCGAAAGCCTGTGGTTCCCGGTCTTCTTCGCCCTCGGCTTCGTCTTCTGCTACCTGCTCGCGTTCCACTCGCCGTCCCCGCACCACATCGAGGTCGCCGTCGCCGACCAGACCGCCGCGGCGCGCATCGAGGCCGCGCTGAACCAGGCGAGCCCGGGCGCCTTCGACGTCCAGCCGGTCGCCACCGCCGAGCAGGCCCGCCAGGCGGTGCTCGACCGCGACGCCACCGCCGCCTACTCCGCCGACCCGGTCCACCCGACCCTGTTCGTCGCCAAGGCCGACGGCTACATGCTCGAATCGGTCCTCAACCAGGCCTTCGCCCCGATCGCCGCGCAGACCGGGCACGCGCTCACGGTCACCGACCTCGCGCCCACCGAGTCCGGCGACACGATGGGCACCGGCATGTTCTACCTGGTGCTGATCTGGAACATCCCCAGCTACATCGTCGTGATGATGCTGCTGCGGGCGGTCACGCTGAGCCGCCGCGCGAAGGTCGCCACGCTGGTCGGCTTCGGCGCCCTGCTCACCCTCATCGGCTACGCCGGCGGCGTCGCGATGGACGTCATCCCGAACGACCCGGTCGCGATCCCGGTGGCGTTCCTGCTCACGCAGGCGGTCTCGCTCACCTCGTTCGGCCTGGTGCCGCTGGTCAAGCAGTGGTTCCCGGGGGTGGCGATGGGCCTGTTCGTGCTGCTGTCGATGCCCTCCAGCGGTGGCGCGGTGCCGATCCAGATGGTGCCCGGGTTCTTCCGCGCGCTGCACCCGTTCTTCCCGATGGGCAACCTCATCGAGGCCCTGCGCGGCATCTTCTACTTCGACGGCAAGGGTGTGTTGCGGCCCATCCTGGTGCTGTGCGCGTGGGTGCTGCTCGGCGTCGTCCTGATCGCCGGGCACAGCCTCCTGCAGCGCCGCCGGGCCGGCGTGGTCGAGGAGCCACCGGTGGAGGACCCGGCCCTGGAGATGCCCCGCCCGACCGCGGTCCCGGTGCACGACCGGCACTTCGGCGAGCCGGTGCCCACGCTGACCGGCGCGGTCCACGCGGACGACGGGCGGCCGGTGCCGGGCGCCGCGGTGACGGTGATGGACGGCCGCGGGCACCAGCTCGTCCGCACGACAGCCAACGACGAGGGCCGCTACGCGGTCGCCGGACTGCCCGAGCAGTTCGTCGATCTGGTGGTGTCCGCGCCCGGTTTCGAGGCGACCGCGAGCCGCGTGCTCGTGCGCGAGGGCGGGACCGCGCACCGGGACTTCACCCTGCGTGGACGGCAACCGCTGATCTCCGCGGCCCGCTGAGGGCACGTAGCATTACCGGCGTGTCGGAAGCCAAGAACTTGCCGGACGACGCGGCGAAGCTGGAAATCCAGATGCTGCACGACCGCGTCCTCGTCCGGGTCTCCGCGGAGGAGGGTGAGCGCCGCAGCAGCGGTGGCATCGTGATTCCGGCGACGGCCCAGGTGGCGCGCCGTCTCGCGTGGGGCGACGTACTGGGGGTAGGCAGTAATGTGCGTAACGTGAAGGTCGGCGACCGCGTGCTGTTCAACCCCGAGGACCAGCTCGAGGTCGAGGTCCAGGGCGAGGCGTACCTGGTGATGCGGGAGCGCGACATTCACGCCGTGGCCACCGAGCGCACGGACCACGGGACGGGCCTGTACTTGTAACGCGTCCGGGAGGAAGCGTGGGGCGGGAGGACCAGTACTGGCCGGAGCGGGACCCCGATTCCCTCCGGGACGCCGAAACCGCGGTCGGCCCGCGTCCGCCCGCCGAGTTCCTGCTGGACGAACCGCTCGACGCGACCGAGGACGCCCTGGTCGGGGAGCTGCTCGAGGTCGGTGACGCGCCTGCCGCGTCGCCGTCGCCGGGCAAGCGCTTCCTGGCGCGCGCGTTCATGGTCGCGGGCTGCCTGCTGGGCGTCGGGGTCATCCTCTACGCCGCGGACCTGATCGTCAGCGCCGGTGACGTGCCGCGCGGGGTCACGGTCGCCGGGGTCGAGGTCGGCGGGCTGAGCCGCGACGACGCCGAGACGAAGCTGCGCCGCGAGCTGGGCCCGCGCCTGAACGCGCCGGTGCCGGTCGAAGCCGGCGACGTGCGCACCACGCTCGACCCGGCGCAGTCCGGGCTGTCCGTCGACTGGTCCTCGACCGTCGCGCAGGCCGGGCGCCAGCCGCTCGACCCGGTGGACCGGATCACCTCGTTCTTCCGCACCCGCGAGGTCGGGGTGGTCACCGCGACCGATCCGGACGAGCTGCACTCCGCGATCGCGCGCCTGGCCGCCGAGCGCATCAACCACCCGCCGACCGAGGGCAGCATCGGGTTCGTCACGCTCCCCGGCACCGACGGCGGCGTGCACCCGTACCCGATCGAGCCGCGCAACGGGCAGGACCTGGCCGACGTCAAGGGCGCCGGGGACATCCTGCGCGCGACCTGGCTGGACAAGAGCGGCGTCCGGCTGCCGGTCGTGCTCACGCCGGTCAAGGTCACCTCGGCCGGCGTGCACTCGGCGCTGGAACGGCTGGTCGTGCCCGCGGTCGCCAAGCCGGTCACGCTGCACGGCGAGGGCGCCGACGCGGTGCTCAAGCCGAGCGCGATCGCCGCCGCCCTGAAGTTCAGCCCGGCCGACGGCGGCGCCCTCCGGGTCGAGGCCGATCCGGTGAAGCTGCAGCAGGCGGTGCGCGATCCGCTGGCGACCACGGAGAAGCGCGGCAAGGACGCGCAGATCGTGTTCGCCGGTGGCGCGCCCGTGGTCCAGCCGTCCGAGGACACGCGCAAGATCGACTGGAACCGGACGTTCCACCCGCTGATGGACGTCCTCGCCAAACCGGACGGCCGGGACCTGGCGGTGCGCTACCAGACGACCCGCCCGCGGACGACGACCGAGGACGCGAACGCGCTGGGCATCAAGGAGGTCATCGGCGAGTTCAGCACCGGCGGCCTGTCCGGCCCGGCCGCGACGAACGCGCGGGTCATGGCGGAGAAGGTGCACGGCACGATCCTCCGGCCCGGCGAGACGTTCAGCCTCAACGCCCGGGTGGGCGCCCGCAGCCAGTCGCAGGGGTACGTGCCGGCGCCGGTGAACGAGGACGGGTTCGGCCCGGAGGTGATCGGCGGCGGCTCGTCGCAGTTCACCACTACCCTGTACAACGCGGCGTACCTCGCCGGCCTGACCGACGCCGGGCACACCGAGCACACCTACTACCTGGACCGCTACCCCGCCGGACGGGACGCGATCGCGATCACCGCCGACGGGTCCGCGGTGGACCTGAAGTTCACCGACTCCCTGCGCAGCGGGGTGGCGATCCAGGCGTCGGTGTCCGGCGGCAGCGTGACGGTGAAGATCTGGGGCACCAAGCAGTACCGCGTGGAGTCCTCGACCGGCGCGTACTCGGACTTCCGGCCGCCGCCGCTGCAGCCCGGCGGCCCGGACTGCAGCCCGTCCAGCGGCCGTCCCGGCTTCACCACGAGCGACACCCGGGTGCTCTACGACGTGACCACGGGGGCCGAGGTCCGCCGCGACACCCGGACGGTCACCTACGCGCCGAAACCGGCCGTGGTGTGCGGGTTCGGGGTGAGTTCCGAGCCGGGGGACGCGACAACTCGGTAGCGGTGACGCCGGGTGCGATGACACCATCCGGCGGCATGGAGATCTTCGGTCCGGTGCTGGACGTGCGGCCGCTGTTCGGCCGCGAGCGTCACGAGTTGCTGACGTTGCTGGGTTCGCTGAGCGCCGAGGAGTGGTCGGCGCCCACGGTGTGTCCCGGCTGGACCGTGCACGACGTCGCCGGGCACATCCTCAACGACTACATGCGGCGGCTGTCCGGCGGCCGGGACCACTTCCCGGGGGCCGAGTTCGCCAACGACGAGACCCTGCCCGCCTACCTCGCCCGGGTCAACGACGAGTTCGTCCGGGCGATGCGGCAGTGCAGCCCCCAGCTGATCGTCCAGCTGCTCACCGCCCTCGGCCCGGACCTGGACCGGCTGTGGGAGACCTACGACCTGACCGCTTCCGCGGCCCTGGACGTGTCGTGGGCCGGGGACGGCCCGAGCCCGGCGTGGCTGGACATCGCGCGCGAGTACACCGAGTTCTGGGTGCACCAGCAGCAGATCCGGGACGCGGTGGGACGCCCCGGCGCCGATCAGCCGGAGCTGGTCGGTCCCGTGCTCGATGCGTTCATGCGCGCGCTGCCCCACACGCTGCGGGACGTGGTGCGACCGGAGGGCACGGTGGTGCGGGTGGTCCTCGACGATGGCGGGACCTGGCACGCCCGGTCGGACGGACAGCGGTGGCGGATGGCCGACGGGGGCGACCCCGCGGCCACGGTCACCATGCGCCCTGGCGACTTCTGGCGCCTGGCCACGCGCGGCATCTCCGTCGAGGAGGCCCGCCGGCGAGCGGACACCGCTGGCGACCCCGACCTCGCCGGGGCCGTGACCACCCTCCTGGCCGTGATCGCCTGACCTAGCGCAGCACGAGGCAGTCGTCGAGGTCGTCGAGCCAGGGCGGGGTCTCCAGCCACCGGTTCCAGCGCAGGTCGAGCTTGACCAGCGGCAGCTCGGCGAGTCCGTCCGGCAGGGTGCGCAGCTCGTTCTCCCGCAGGTCCAGGTACCGCAGGTCGCGCAGCTTCCCGATCGAGGCGGGCAGCTCGGTGAGGTGGTTGCCGCGCAGGTGCAGCTCCCGCAGCGCGTTCAGCTCGCCGATGCTGTCCGGCAACTCGCGCAGGTCGTTGCGGTACAGCCGCAGCTCCCGCAGCTCGCGCAGGCCGGAGAGGTCCGAGGGCAGCGACTCCAGCCCGTTGTCCGTCGCGCTCAGGTATCGCAGGCGGCCGAGGCGGGTCAGCTCGTCCGGCAGTCTGGTCAGGCGGTTGTCCGAGAGGTACAGGTACTCGGTCAGGTTCGGCAGGTCGCCCAGCTCGGTGGGCAGCTCGGTGAGCTGGTTGTGGCCGAGGTCGAGCGTGTGCAACGCGGTCAGCCGCGCGATGGCGGCCGGGATCGTGGTCAGCCGGTTCGCGGCGAGGTTCAGCACGGCCAGCCGGTCCAGGTCCCACAGCTCGTCCGGCAGTTCGCTGAGCTCGTTGTCGTAGGCGCTCAGGTACTCCAGGCCCGCGGGCAGTTCCGGCAGCCGGGTGAGGCCCTGGTGGTCGAGGTCCATCGGGGGAACATACCGGCGCGATCACTGCGCGTACGTTCCGATACGCTCCGTCACCGTTTGCGAGAGAGGGAGGATCTTGATGAAGAAGTCCCTGGCCGTGTTGGTGGCGGCCACGGCGGTGGTGGTGCTGCCCGGGACGGTCGCGGCCGCGGAGGGCGAGCCGGCGCTGGTGCACGCCTCGACGCAGAACAGCTGCAAGCTGAACATCCGGGCGGGCGCGGACGTCGGCTCGGCGCTGCTGCACACGCTGACCTGCACGAACTACACGACGTGCGTGCACTCGCCGGAGCGGGACCTGCCGTGCGGGCAGGTGGTCAAGGGCGGCACGTACACCTGCGTCGGGTCCGACGGCAAGCAGCTGACCGACAACCGGTGGGCCGAGGTGCTGTGGCGCTCACCGCAGCAGTCGTTCGTGGCCGTGGGCTGCGCCGCGTTCCGGTCCTGACACACGAACGTGCCCCGGGAGGGCGGACCTTCCCGGGGCACGTTCGTGTGCGGTTACCTACTCAGTTTCCGCCGGCCGTACAAGCCGCTGACCAGCGAGACCCCGATCGCCGCGATGACCACCTGGGTGATCAGCTCGAGCCAGTCGAAGCCCTTGGTGTCGGCATAGCCGATGCCCCGCGCGATCGCGGTGCCGATGAACGCGGCGACGATACCGACGATGATCGTGAGCCAGATCGGGATGCCCTGCTTGCCGGGTGCAATCAGCCGACCCAGCGCGCCGATGATCAGACCCACGACGATCGCGCTGATGATTCCACCGATTGTCATCGCAACTCCTTCAGCTTCGGTGTGCTCACGGAGTACCTTCCCGCGCCGCTTTCAAACCCGCATATTTGCGGACGCTTATATACGCTTGGTGTGATACCCCGCAGGTGGACGTCTTCGCCGCGGTGGCCGAGCCCAGCCGGCGTACGCTGCTGGACCTGCTGGCCGAGGGTGAGCCGGCCGCGGGCGCTCTGGTCGCGGCGCTGCCCGGCCTGACCCAGCCCGCGGTGTCCCGCCACCTGCGCATCCTGCGGGAGTCCGGCCTGGTCGAAGTTCGCCCGGACGGGCAACGCCGGATCTACGCGCTGCGCCCGGAGGGCCTGCCCCGAGATCGACAAGTGGCTCGGCCTCCACCGCCGCCACCGGACGCGCCAGCTGCGGGCGCGGCCAGGAAGGGGCGCACCTCGAGCCGCTCGTGGATCGGCTTCCGGACCGTCCCCGGCGGGCGCCGCTCCCTGTCGTACGGCACCCACCCCCTCCGGGGGCCGGCGCCTGACCATCGACGAACTCGCCGTTCCCCTCCAGCCGGTCCGCGAAAGCCCGCAGGTACTTCCCCATCGTGGTCTCCTCGCCGATTTCGGCACCACCCGCCGAAAACCTTGGCGCGAACACGCGAAAGGCCCCCTCGCTCGGAGCGAGAGGGCCTTTCGCAGGGGATTACGGGGAGATCAGAACGCCGCCTCCGGGACCTCCATGAGGTCGTTGTCGGCGGCCTCGACGACCGCGCGGCGCGCGGTCAGCTCGGGCAGCACCTGCTTGGCGAAGAACGACGCCACCGCGATCTTGCCCTGGTAGAACGCCTGGTCCCGGGCCGAGGCGCCGTCCAGCTTGGTCAGCGCGACCTCGGCCTGGCGCAGCAGCTGCCAGCCCACCAGCAGGTCACCGGCCGACATCAGGAAGCGGACGGTGTGCTGGCCGACCTTGTACAGGTTCTTGACGTCCTCCTGCGACGAGGTCAGGTAACCGATCATCGCGCCGAGCATGCCCTGCACGTCCTCCAGGGCGCGCTTGAGCAGCTCACGCTCGTTCTTCAGCCGGCCGTTGCCCGCCTCCGACTCGATGAACTTGGTGATCTCGTTCGCGATGTAGCCCAGCGCCTGGCCCTTGTCGCGGACGATCTTCCGGAAGAAGAAGTCCTGCGACTGGATCGCCGTGGTGCCCTCGTACAGCGAATCGATCTTCGCGTCGCGGATGTACTGCTCGATCGGGTAGTCCTGCAGGAAGCCGGACCCGCCCAGGGTCTGCAGCGACTGCACGAGCTGCTCGGTGGCGCGCTCGGAGCCGACGCCCTTGACGATCGGCAGCAGCAGGTCGTTGACCCGCTCGGCCAGCTTCAGCGAGTTCTCATCGCCCTCATTGGTCCACACCTGGTCCTGGAAGGACGCGGTGTAGAGGTACACGGCGCGCAGGCCCTCGGCGTAGGCCTTCTGCAGCATCAGCGACCGGCGCACGTCCGGGTGGTGCGTGATGGTGACCCGCGGCGCGGTCTTGTCGGTCATCTGGGTCAGGTCCGCGCCCTGCACGCGCTCCTTGGCGTACTCCAGCGCGTTCAGGTAGCCGGTGGACAGCGTGGCGATCGCCTTGGTGCCGACCATCATCCGGGCGTACTCGATGACCTGGAACATCTGCGCGATGCCGTCGTGCACCTCGCCCAGCAGCCAGCCCTTGGCCGGGGTGCCGTGCTGGCCGAAGGTCAGCTCGCAGGTGGTGGAGACCTTGAGGCCCATCTTGTGCTCGACGTTGGTGACGAACACGCCGTTGCGCTCACCGAGCTCACCGGTCTCGGTGTCGAAGTGGAACTTCGGCACCAGGAACAGCGACAGGCCCTTGGTGCCCGGCTTGGCCTCGATGCCCGGGCCCTCGGGGCGGGCCAGCACCAGGTGCATGATGTTCTCGGTCATGTCCTGGTCGGCGGAGGTGATGAACCGCTTCACGCCGTCCAGGTGCCAGCTGCCGTCCTCCTGCAGCACGGCCTTGGTGCGGCCGGCGCCGACGTCCGAACCGGCGTCCGGCTCGGTGAGGACCATCGTGGCGCCCCACGCGCGGTCGATCATGATCCGCGCCCAGCGCTTCTGCTCCTCGGTGCCGTTGCGGTCGAGGATCATCGCGAAGTTCGGGCCCGCCATGTACATGAACAGGGCCGGGTTGGCGCCGAGGATCAGCTCGGCGGCCGCCCACTGCACGGTCGGGGGCAGGCCGAGGCCGCCCAGGTCGTTGGTGAGGCCCAGCCGCCACCACTCGCCGTCCCAGAGCTGCTGGTAGCTCTTCTTGAACGACTCCGGCAGCTTGGCCGAGAACGTCTTGGGGTCGTACACCGGCGGGTTGCGGTCGGCGTCGGCGAAGGACTCGGCCAGCGGGCCGACCGCCAGGTTGTTGAGTTCCTGCAGCGCGCCGCGCGCGGTCTCCTCGTCGGAGTCCGCGAGGACCCCCTTGCCGAGGCGCTCCTGCACGTTCAGCACCTCGAACAGGTTGAACTCGAGGTCTCGCACGTTGGACTTGTAGTGGCCCATGTCGTCGCTCCGTTGTCGATCGGGTTTCCGGCTGGGCGCATGCTGGTCCCCTACTGGCCGGTAACATCAGGATATTACCTGTGGGTAACCGCGGCAAGCGAATCCAGCCGGTTGTGACGCACGGATCGCGCTACCGGGAGCGGTACTCGACCACCCCGGGAGCCGACGAACCGGGCGTGAGCCGCTGCTCGGGGCCGTCGTCGGGCTGAGCCACGAGGATCCCGGCGCGGAAGGCGATCGTCACGGCGTGTGTCCGGTCGCGAGCGGACAGCTTGCGCAGGATGCTCTTCACGTGCGTGCGCACGGTCTCCACGGACAGGTAGAGGACCTTCGCGATCCCCGCGTTCTCCAGCCCTTCCGCCACGAGCTGCAGCACCTGGTACTCGCGGCGGGACAGCGGCATCTGCGCGCGGCGCACCGCGGCGGCGCTGGCGGACTGGCGGGCCGCGGAGACCAGCGTCGCCAGCGACGGGTCGACGTAGCGGCGGTCCAGGTAGGCGCGGCGGATGCCCTCGACGAGGCGCCGCGACTCGGCCGAGCGCGGGATCGCGGCGTGCACGCCGGCCGCGATGGCGTCGTGCAGGAAGGCGGGCGTGCGGTTGGCCTCGCGCACCAGCGCGATGACGATGAGCGCCGGATCACCGGCGATGAGCAGCTTGCTGAGGTGACCGTGCGGGTCGAGCCCGGAGTCGACGAGGATGACGTCGGGGTGGATCTGCTCGGCCAGCTGCAGCGCCCCGTGCGGGTTGATGGCCTGTCCGGCCCAATGCATCCCCGGCGTGCGCTGCACGAGCCCCGAGAGACCCTCGCGGTAGATGGGCACCGGGTCGACCGCCGCGACACCCACACTGCGGCCGGCCGATGGTCCCTGCGGCACCCGCGTGGGGTCGTTACTGCGCGTCATCACAAAACTCCGTCTCGGCAAGGCCGGTCGTGGGAGCACGCACAGCCCGGGCGGCCCGCCCCCCTCGACGTCCGCCCGGGCTACTGTGGCGCCTCGACCCGATCCTCCCTGCTGGAACCGGCCACGACCGACACCCGTCAATTGTGTGACCCGCCAGGGCCGTCCGCGTGACGCGGGTTCACCCGCTTGTGTCGTGAACTACTCTGAGTAAACCGCGTGGCGCAGGTGGGCGAAGGCTTCTGCGAGTGTCGTCGGCGTCCAGTGTGCGTTGAGACCACTCGGATTGGGCAGCACCCACACGCGTGTTTCACCCAGCGAATGCGACTGGCGCCCCACCGTCGCCGCCGGGCGGCCGAACGCCGTCCGGTAGGCGGTGATCCCGACGACCGCGAGCCAGCGCGGCCGGTACTCCGCGGCCTTCTCGGCGAGCCGCACGCCGCCGGCGCGGAGTTCGTCGGCGGTCAGCTCGTCGGCGCGCGCGGTGGCCCGGTTGACGACGTTGGTGATGCCGAGGCCCAGTGCGAGCAGTTCGTCCTGCTCGCTCGGGTCGAAGCGGCGTGGCGTGAAGCCGGACGCGTGCAGCGCCGGCCAGAAGCGGTTTCCGGGACGGGCGAAGTGGTACCCGGTGGCGCCGGAGTAGAGGCCGGGGTTGATCCCGCAGAACAGCACGTCGAGGCCGGGTGCGAGCACGTCCGGGATCGTCGTCCCCGCTGCTGCGGCGAGCTGTTCTCTGGTGGGCCGGGAGGAAACCATGCGAAGCCGGATACTAGCCGTCGCCGTGGACTGCCACGACGCCGAATCGCTCGCGCGGTTCTGGTCCCGCGCGCTGGGCTACGACGAGATCCGGCGCTGGCAGGACGACAAGGGCGTGGAATACGTCAACATCGGGACCGACGACCAGTGCATGCTGGTGTTCCAGCCGGTCGGCGAGGACAAGGTCGTGAAGAACCGGCTGCACCTGGACCTGGCGCCGGTGGCGGGCACCCAGGCCGACGAGGTGGCGCGGCTGACGGAGCTGGGCGCACGCGTGCTGTCGGACGATCCGGACCTGCCGTGGGTGGTGCTGGCCGACCCCGAGGGCAACGAATTCTGCGTGCTCCCGCCGCGGGAGGCGGGCTAGGCTGCGGGCGTGTTCTGCGTATGCGTGGCCCTGGACTGGTGGGCGTCGTCCGAGTGACGGCCGTCGTGACCCCCACTTCGAGCCGTCTTCGGACGGCCGTGCGTCCGAAGACGGCTCCCAGCACTGGAGCCTCTCGTGGAACCCCCGATCGAAGCCGGCGCCGATCTGCGCCCTGAAGTTGCCGTCCGGCTCGCCTCGCAAGGCGTCCGCCTGTTGTGGCGCGACGATTTCGTGGCCGCCCGCCGCCTGCTCGCCGCGATGGGCAAGCGGTTGCCCGCGCGCTCGCCGGATTTCTACCGCTACCGCCAGTCGCGCCGGAACCGGGCGCGCGTGCTGGGCCTGCTGCTGGTCGAGGTCGGCCCGGACCTGCGCGTCGACCTGCCCCGCGCGCCGGACGTGCGGGCCGCCGTCCGCGCCGCCGGTGGTGAGCCGGGCCTGGTGCCGCTGACCGAGCTGCTCGGGATGCTCAGCGCGTACGAGTGGCGGGTGAAGGGCGTGCCGGTGGCGGCGCTGGGCGCGCGGATCCACCCGCACTACGGCGTGTTCTCCCCGACCCGGCAGGACTACGTGTCGCTGGTGGCCCGCGCGCCGCTGTCCGGCGTCCGGACGGCCTTCGACATCGGGACGGGCACCGGGGTCCTGGCCGCGGTCCTGGCGCGCCGCGGGGTGCCGGAGGTGGTGGCGACGGACATCGTCCCGGCCGCGGTCGCGTGTGCCAGGGAGAACGTGCGGCACCTCGGTTTGCCGCAGGTCAGGGTGGTGGCGGCGGACCTGTTCCCGCCGGGCCGCGCGGACCTGGTGGTGTGCAACCCACCGTGGCTCCCCGGCGCGGCGCGGTCGGCGTTGGACGCCGCCGTGTTCGACCCGGGCTCGCGGATGCTGGCGGGTTTCCTCGCCGGAGCGGCCGCGCACCTGACTCCCAGCGGCGAGGCGTGGCTGGTCCTGTCGGACCTGGCGGAGCTGGTCGGCCTGCGTACCCGCGCGGAGCTGCTGACCCGCTTCGAGGCGGCCGGGCTGACCGTGGCGGACCGCCTGGACGCACCCCGCCGGCGGCATCCAGGGGCGGACCCGCTCGCGAAGGCGCGATCCCAGGAGGTGGTGTCCCTCTGGCGCCTGCACCCCTGACCGGCGAACACTCGTCGCATGGACACCACTGCCGACGGCTGCCCGGTCGAGGTCTACCGCCTGCTGCCTCCGGCGGGGGAGGCGGAGATCGTGCACCGGGTGGCCCCGGCCGGCGCCGCGGTGCTCGACCTGGGCAGCGGCACCGGCCGCATCGCCCACCGGCTGATCGAGCTGGGCCACCCCGTCACCGCGGTCGACGATTCCGCCGAGATGCTGGCGCACGTGCGTGGCGCCGAGAGGGTCCGCGCCCGCATCGAGGATCTCGGCCTCCGGCGGCGCTTCCCGGTCGTGCTGCTGGCCAGCCACCTGGTCAACCAGCCGGACAGCCACGCCCTGCTGGCGACCGTGGCGCGGCACCTCGCTGACGACGGTGTCGCGGTCATCGAGTGGCACCCGCCGTCCTGGTTCGACACGGTCGCCGAGGGCGGCGGTCACCTCGGCGAGGTGCTGGTCAGCCTGACCGGCGTGGTCCGCGACGGGCCGCTGCTCAGCGCCACCGTCCGCTACCAGGCGCGCGGCCGGTCGTGGGAGCAGCCGTTCACCACCCGCCGGCTGAGCGAACCGGAGCTGCGCGCCCGCCTCGCCGAGGCGGGCCTGCGCTTCTCCCGCTGGTGCACCCCGGACCACCGCTGGTTCGCGGCCAATCGGGCGAAGGTGGCGCATTCACCACAACCCGGGTACGGTATGTGATCTGCCACACAAGCACGACGCCAAAGGAGGCGGCGTGGAGTTCGCGATCGTCCTCGGGCTCGTAGTCCTGGTCTTCCTGGCCGCCGGCGTGGTCGTCACCTGGGAGGACCGCAGGGCGGCCAGGCGCAAGGCCCACCAGCGGGCCGCGGCTCTGGCGCGCCTCGGTGAGGTGGACCCGCTCGCGCCGCGCCGGCTCGCGGACCGGCTGGACGGCTGACCGCAGCACGAGGAACAGCGTCGCGGCGATCCAGCCGAGCGCACCGCGCCGGTGAACCCGCGCTTCCACAGCAGCCGCGCGAACAACCCCAGCGGCACGAACGTCACGGCCGGCCCGAACATCGCCCGGATCCGCCCGAACCGGGCGTGCGGTAGCTGGGGAGGAACCACCGGGTCCGCCGAATCGGGCGAGAAGCCCGCCCGCGCTCACCGTCCCGGTCGAATGGCCGACCGCGTGCCCGACTTTTCACCGGGCTTCCACCTTTCGGGCCTGGTGATCGTTGCTCAGCGAAGGTTAGATCGCGCCGGTATGCCCCTTACCGGAGGAACGATGTCCCCTTCATCTCGCGTGCTGCGACGCTGCGTAGCGGTCACCGCCGCGACGCTGGCCGCCGTCACGGTCACGGCCGCGCCCGCGTCCGCCGCCCAGCCGCCCGGCACCACCGACGTCCGGCTGATCACCTTCAACGACTTCCACGGCAACCTCGAACCGCCGTCCGGCTCGTCGGGGCGCGTCACCCTGCCCGACGGCTCGACGGTGAACGCCGGCGGCGCCGCCTACCTGGCCACGCACGTCAAGCAGCTGGAGAGCGAGGTCAAGAACTCGGTCCTGCTGTCCGCGGGTGACAACGTCGGCGCTTCGCCGGTGGCCTCGGCGCTGTTCCACGACGAGCCGACCATCGAGTTCCTCAACGAGATGGGCGTGCGGGCCTCCGTCGTCGGCAACCACGAGTTCGACGAGGGCTACCAGGAGCTGCAGCGCATGCAGTTCGGCGGCTGCCACCCCACCGACGGCTGCCAGTTCCGGGACGAGTTCCGGGGCGCGGACTTCCCGTTCCTCGGCGCCAACGTGTACTTCGACAACGGCGCGCCCGCGCTGCTGCCGTTCACCGTGGAGTTCTCCGGCGGCCAGCCGATCGGCGTCATCGGCGCCACCCTGGAGGACCTGCCCACGGTCGTCCCGGCCGAGGCGATCAAGGGGCTGGAGTTCGGCGACGAGGTCGAGGCCATCAACCGCACCGCCGGCTGGCTCGACCGCCTCGGCATCAAGGCCCAGGTCGTGCTCCTGCACCAGGGCGACAACACGCGGGGCGGCGGCCCGGACTCGTGCACGGTCAACCCCGGCCCGGCCAGCCAGATCGCGAAGGGCGTGTCGGCGAGCGTCGACGCCATCTTCACCGGCCACAGCCACCAGCAGTACAACTGCTCGATCGCGGACCCGGCGGGCAACCCGCGCCCGGTGATCCAGGGCCTGTCGTTCGGCCGTCTGCTGTCGGTCGTGGACCTCAAGATCGACAAGCGGACGCGGGACGTGGTCCGCAGCGCCACCGTCGCGCACAACGAGATCGTCACCCGCGACGTCACGCCCGACCCCGCCGTGGCCAAGCTGGTCGACGAGGCCGTGACCAAGGCCGCGCCGATCGCCAACGAGCGGATCGGCACCATCACCGGCGACCTGAAGGCGGCCGGCGCCCCGTCCGGTGAGTCCACCCTGGGCGACGTCATCGCCGACGCCCAGCTCGAGGCGACCGCCGCCAACGGCGCGCAGATCGCCATCACCAACCCGGGCGGCATCCGCGCCGACCTCAACTACGCGTCCTCGCCAGCCGGGGAGGGCGACGGTGTGGTCACCTACGGCGAGGCGTTCGCCGTGCAGCCGTTCGGCAACATCATGCAGACGATCACGTTGACCGGCGCGAACCTGAAGAACGTGCTCGAGCAGCAGTGGACCGCCGGCGGCACGCGGATCCTGCAGATCTCCTCGACGCTGCGCTACACGTACTCGGCGTCCGCGCCGATCGGGTCGAAGGTGCAGAACATCACGGTCGGCGGCGTCCCGCTCGACCCGGCGGCGAGCTACCGGGTGTCGGTGAACAACTTCCTCGCCGGCGGCGGGGACGGCTTCACCGAGTTCACCAAGGGCACCGACCTGGCCGGCGGCCCGGTGGACCTGGACGCGCTGATCGCGTACTTCGGCGCGCACTCGCCGGTCGCGCCGCCCGCGGCCGACCGGATCACCGTCGTCGCGTAGTTCTCCGGTGTGCGGCCCGGTTTTCCCGGGCCGCACACCGTCACGCGCCGCGGACGGATTCCAGCCGGGCGCGGTCGATGTCCGGGCTGCGGTAGAAGTTTTCCGGGATCTGAGCCAGTTCCGAGCGGCGCAGTTTCCCGCCGAGGCCGTAGAACTCCTGGAAGCTCATGATCAGCGGCCGCCACCGGTCCGGGTCGATGCGGTCGGTGGTGCCGGGCATGCGGATTTCGTCGTGCACGTGGACTTTCTGCACCCGCAGCTCGAAGCACAGGATGTTGCCGCACTGCTGTTCGTCGTCGGCCGCGACCGGGTGGATCGCCTCCACCACGGCCTCCATGGCGACCGGGCACTCCGCGACGCGCGGGGGCGCCACCGTCGCCGACGGCGCCGGGGTCAGCCCGGAGACGCCGAACTTGTCCGGCTCGTAGCGGTATCCGCGCCGCAGCTTGGATTCCGGCACCTCGGCGGTCCCGGTGGTGCGGGCGAGCCGGTCCACCGCGTCGACCTCGTGGACGGACGGCAGGTTCAGCACGCATTCCCCGGTGCGGCGCAGGTTCCGCGCGGTCTGCGAGCGGGCGCCGACGCCGATGATCGCGCGCCAGCCGAGCCAGAAGGCCGACGAGATCGGGGCGAGGTTCACGGTGTCGCCGGTTGTGCTGACGAGCACCACCGGAGTGCCGAAGTACAGGATGTTCGGCTCGATTTCCACGTGTGTCACACGTTCAGCTTCACGATCAGCCGACGGTGCCGCTGGCGGAAAACGGACGCGTCGTTCGGCCGCCCGGACGACGCGTCCGCCACGGAGAGCGATCCCCGGTCGTCCCATTGAGCGATATTCGTGTTGGCCCGTATCGATTGCTCAAGGCGCGCGTCTTACCGGACGACAAGACTTGAATGACGGAGGTGGAACGGGTGACCTCGGAGCGGGCGCGGCCGGACGAGACCGACCTGCTGAGCCTGCACGAGGCTATCGCGGAACTGCACGCCTCGCAGGGCGACTTCCGCACGGCCTACGAGCACCTGAGGACCGCGCTGGGCATCGCGCGCACCGCCCGTCCGCCGATCCCGGAGCAGTTGCGCCGCGAATTCGACCGGCTCCGCCGCGAACGCGCCCAGGCCCGCGAGGAGAGCCTGCGCGACGCGCTGACCGCGGTCTACAACCGCCGTTACCTGGACAGCAGGCTCGCCGACCTGCTCGGCGACGCGCGTACGCCGCTGGCGGTGGCGTTGATCGACATCGATCTGTTCAAACGCGTCAACGACACGTTCGGTCACCTCATCGGCGACCAGGTGCTGCGGCGGGTGGCCGAGTTGTTGCGCGAGGGCGTGCCGGCGCCGGGTTTCTGCGCGCGGTACGGCGGTGAGGAGTTCATGCTCGTGTTGCCGGAGGTCCAGCCGGGGACGGCGCTGCGGATCGCCGAGCACGCCCGGCGGCGGGTGGCCGAACACGCCTGGTCAGAGATCTGCCCGGGGCTGGGCGTGACGATCAGCGTCGGGCTGTCGCACGAGCCGGTGAGCGGGCCGGAGCAGCTGCGGATGGCCGACGACCTCCTTTACGCCGCGAAGCACGCCGGACGCAACCGGGTCGCGTACCGGGAACGCGATGGTGTCCGCGTGCTTGAGCACTGTCAGTAATTGCGAGGGGGCGATTCCCCGTTTTGCCGGTGTGCGGCGTCACCCCGTTTGTCGCACTCGGCCCGCTTTGGCGCACGCTATGTAAAAAAATCAGCAGGAGGGTGTCGTCAGGACCGGCGAGTATCTCTACGATAACGATGCTCGCCGTCCCGGCGATCATCACTGAGACGGTCCCCTCCCGGCGGGCCGGCGTGACCGAGAGAGGAGACCGGGTGCCAGACGACCACGCCGCAGGCCCCGGTCACAGAGCCGACGACGGCTCAACCTCGAACGGCCGGCGACGCCGACGCTCACTGGACACGCACGGCGGCATCAACGTTTCGGACCTGGTCGCGCAGCACACCGGGTACCGCCCCCGGTTCGATGGTGGCCGGTCGAACGCGCACACGGCCCCGCCGGAGCAGGTCCCGCCGGTATCGCGGCGCACGGCACCCCCGGCGCGTCCGGAGCCCCGCGCGCCCGAGCCGCCGCCACAACGCCGCTCCCCGGCCACCGGACGCACGCCCGCGGCGCCGGTCCCGCCGACGCAGCAACCCCGCCGAGCCGCCCCCTCACGACGCGCCGCGGCACCGGAGCCTCCGAACGGCTTCGCGAGCCCGCCACGCCCGGAGCCCCGCCCCGCGGGTGGTTTCGGAGAGACCCCGGAGCCGTCGAACGGTGCCGCGCACCCGAACGGCAACCGCGGCGAGTCGCGCCACGCGAGTGGCTTCGCGGCGGCCCCGGAGGTGTCGAACGGTGCCGCGCACCCGAACGGCAGCCGCGGCGAGTCGCGCCACGCGAGTGGCTTCGCGGCGGCCCCGGAGGTGTCGAACGGTGCCGCGCACCCCAGCGGCAGCCGCGGCGAGTCGCGCCACGCGAGTGGCTTCGCGGCCCCGGAGACCTCCAGCCGAGCCGCTGCACCGGGGCGCCACGCGACCGGTTTCGCGGAAGCGCAACCCGCCAACGGAACAACCGCGCCGAGCCGCCACCCCGATGCCGCCCCCCACGTCAACGGCACCGGGGCCCCCGCTCGCCCCGGTGGCACCCCACAACCACCAACCCGCACCGAGGCCCGCCAACCGAGCAGCTTCGCGGAAGCGCCGCAGCCCTCCGCCCGCGCCGAAGCCCCGCGGCACCCGAGCGGTTTCACGGAGGCACCGCAGCCCTCGTCTCGGGCCGAGGCCCCGCGGCACCCCACTGGTTTCACCGCGGCGCCGAACGGCGCCGAAGCTCCTGCCCGCCGCCCCGGCGCGCCGCAGCCATCCAGCCGCACCGAAGCGCCGGCCCACCCGAGTGGCTTCGCATCAGCGCAGCCTTCGGGCCGCGCCGAGGCGCCCCGCCACCCCAGCGGTTTCGCGGAGGCGCCGCAGCCTTCGGGCCGCGCCGAGACGCCGCAGCCTTCCGGCCGCGCCGAGGCCCCTCGCCACCCCAGCGGCTTCGCCGAGCTTCCGCCGCTGAACGGCGCCGACGCGCCCGCCCGTCGCGGCGGCAATCCGTTGGAGACCTCCCAGCCTTCCGGCCGCGCCGATGCGCCGCGCCACCCCAGCGGTTTCGTGGAGGCGCCGCAGCTCTCGGGCCGCGCCGACGCGCCCCGCCACCCCAGCGGCTTCGCCGAGGCGCCGCAGCCGAACGCTGCCGAGGTGCCTCCCCGGCCCGGCCCCGCCACGCCCCCGCCCGCCAACCGTCGCGGGACGCCGCCGCCTGCCAACCGCGCCGCCGGGCACCCCGAGGGCAGCCGCGCCGCCGGGCACCCCGAGGGCAGCCGCGCCGCCGGGCACCCCGACACCACCCGCTCCACCGGGCATCCCGAGGCCGCCGACGCGAGTGCCACCCAGCTCCGCGAACCCGTCGAACGCCCCGGTGGCCCCCGCCGACCGCCGCGGGCTCGGCCGGTCACTCCGGCCGACCGGCTGACCATGACCGACGAGCTGGAGCCCGTCGGCGACCACACCAAGGTCCGCCGCAAGATCGACAACACCCTCGCCCGCTTCGCGGCCGCCCACGAGGAACTCGCCGCCGAGGAGGCCAAGCGCCAGGAGCGCCGCGAGCGGTTCATCGCCCGCCCGGTCGCCCTCATCGAGCAAACCCGCACCCGCCTGCAGCGCGTCGTCGCGCCGGTGAAGTCCGACGACGACGGCGAGAAGGCCGCGCCCCAGACCCGCCTGCAGGAGAAGAAACAGCGCCGCAGCGACCGCTCCATCCGCATCACCCGCATCACCTGCGCCGTGCTCGCCGGCCTGATCTTCCTCGCCACCGGCGCCCTGTGGGGCACCAAGACCTGGTTCAACAGCAAGTTCACCGAGATCGCCGCCCTCGACGAGAACTCCTCCGACATCCAGAACGCCGCCGGCCAGACCGGTGACGAGAACTTCCTCATCGTCGGCTCCGACACCCGCGCCGGCCGCGCCGCCGAGGAGAACGTGGGCGACGCGGACGCGGTCGGCGGCGCCCGCTCCGACACCGTGATGCTCGCGCACGTGCCGGCCGACCGGAAACGCGCCGTCGTCGTCTCCTTCCCGCGCGACCTGGAGATCTCCCGGCCCGCGTGCGAGCGCTACGACGCCAAGACCGGCACCTACTCCAGCGAGGTCGTCGGCGCCGCCACCAAGGTCAAGCTCAACACCGCCTACGCGGTCGGCGGCCCGAAGTGCCTCACCAAGTGGGTGCAGCAGCTCACCGGCCTGCGCGTGAACCACTTCGTGGGCATCGACTTCGGCGGGTTCAAGGACATGGTCGACGCGGTGCACGGCGTCACCGTGCACGTCGACAAACCGATCAAGGACTCCGTGCTCGGCATGGTGATCTCCCAGACCGGCGACGTCACGATCTCCGGCGACCAGGCCCTCAGCTACGTCCGCGCCCGCCACGTCCAGGGCGACCTGACCTCCGACTACGGCCGCATCAAGCGGCAGCAGGAGTTCCTCACCGCGCTGCTGCAGAAGGCCATGTCACAGGGCGTCATCACCGACCCCACCCAGCTCACCAACTTCGTGACCGCCTTCGCGCGCGCCACCTTCGGCGACAACATCGGCGTCGACCAGATGCTCACGCTGGCCCAGTCGATGAAGGGCATGGACACCAGCAAGCTCAAGTTCCTCACCGTGCCGACCACGGGCGAGTCGAACACCCGCGGCAACGAGGTGCTCCTGGAGACCAAGTCCAAGGAGCTGTTCCAGGCCATGATCGACAACAAGCCGCTGCCCGGCACCCCCGAGTACGAGGCCGCGCAGGCGGCCGCGAGCGCGACCCAGACCCCGCCGCCGAGCTCGTCGAAGTCGTCCGGTTCGTCCTCGTCGGACTCGTGACAACTCGTTAGCCCCGGTTCATGCCCGGTTCACTTCGCGATGCGGCGATTGCCCCGAACGGGTCGTAGAGTGAGGTCATGCGCGAGGCTTACCACGTCGAACTCGAAGACCTGGCCGCGAACCTGGCGGACATGTCGCTCCAGGCCGCGGCCGCCATGAAGAAGGCGACGCAGGCACTGCTCGAAGCGGATCTGTCGCTGGCCGAGCAGGTGATCGGCGACGACCAGAAGATCGACGACGCCCGTGCCGAGAACGAGGAGAAGGCCTACGCCCTCCTGGCGCTGCAGGCGCCGGTCGCGACCGACCTGCGGACCGTGCTGGCCGTGATCCACGCCGCGGAGAGCCTGGAGCGGATGGGTGACCTGGCCCTGCACGTCGCCAAGGCGGCGCGGCGCCGTCACCCGCAGGCCACGCTGCCCGAGCCGGTGCGGATGTACTTCGCCGAGATGGGCGAGCTGGACGTCCGCCTGGCGGAGAAGGTCGCCGACGTCATCAAGAGCCGCGACGTCGAGGCCGCCCGTGCGCTCGAGGAAGAGGACGACCGGGTCGACGAGATCCACCGCCACCTGTTCACGGTGATCATGGACAAGGACTGGGAGCACGGGGTCGCGGCCGCCGTCGACATCACCCTGCTCGGCCGGTTCTACGAGCGGTTCGCCGACCACGCGGTGTCCGTCGGCAAGCGGATGGTGTTCGTGGCGACCGGCAAGATGCCCGGCTACGCCCACGACGAGGACCTCTGACGCGACTAGGACTGACCGCCCTGCAGACGCTGGTGCAGGGCGGTCATCCGCGCGTCCAGGTCGGCAGCGGTCTCCGCGGCGGCGCGTAGCTCGTCGGCGAAGTCGGCCGGGGCGGTGCCGGCGTACTTGTAGAACAGCTTGTGCTCGACCGCCGCCCAGAAGTCCATCCCGACCGTGCGCATCTGGATCTCCACCTTGACCCGCTCGACCCGGTCGGACAGGAACACCGGGATCCGCACGATCAGGTGCAGGCTGCGGTAGCCGTTCGGCTTGGGCGCGGCGATGTAGTCCTTGGTCCGGACGATCTCGACGTCGTCCTGGCGGCCGAGCATCTCGGCGACCAGGTAGACGTCCGGCACGAACGGGCACACCACGCGGATGCCGGCGACGTCCTCGATGTGCTCGCGGATCGCCTCGATGCTCGGCGCGATGCCCTTGCGGGCGAGCTTGTCGAGGATCGCCTCGGGCGACTTGACGCGGCTCGCCAGGTGCTCGATCGGGTCGTGCTGGTTGGCGAAGTCGAACTCCTCGGACAGGATGCGCAGCTTGGTCATCAGCTCGTCGATGCCGAACTTGTAGACCATGAGTTCGCGCTGGAGCGTCCGAAGCAGCGCAGCTGAGTGGCCGACTTCGTCGAGCACGGTCATGCGGCCAGCCTACCGAGGTTGATCAGGGCGCATCGCGGATCGAGCGGGTCGCCCCGATCGAAGCCACGACCACGCAGCAGATCGCGAGCCACTGCAGCGGGTGCAGCGCCTCCCCCAGCACCAGCAGCCCGGACAGCGCCGCGACGGCCGGTTCCAGGCTCATCAGGATGCCGAACACCCGCGGCGGGATCTTGCGCAGCGCCTCCAGCTCGAGCGAGTACGGGATGACCGACGACAGCAGCGCCAGCGCGAGCCCGATCAGCAGCACCCACGGCGACAGCAGGCTCGTGCCGCTGTCGACCACGCCAGCCGGCATCGCCGCGACCGCCGCGACCGCCATGCCCAGCGCGAGGCCCTTGCCCTCCTCGGTGCGCTTGCCCAGGGACGCGCTGAGCAGGATGTAGAGCCCCCAGCAGGCGCCCGCGATCAACGCGAACACGATGCCGAGCATCGACAGGTCGCCCCGCGTCTCGGCGAGCAGCACGACACCGCCCGCGGCCACCATCGCCCACAGCACGTCCATCCAGCGCCGCGAGCCGGCCAGCGCGACCGCCAGTGGCCCGAGGAACTCGATGGTGACCGCGATGCCCTGCGGGATCCGCGCGAGCGCCTGGTAGAAGGTCAGGTTCATGACGCCGAGCACGACGCCGTAGGCGAGGACCACCGGCAGCGCGCGGCGGCCCATCCGCAGCACCGGACGCCACACCAGCAGCAGCACGACCGCGGCGAAGAACAACCGCAGCGTGACCGTGCCGGCCGGCCGCGCGACCGCGAACAGCTGCTTGGCGAGCGAGGCGCCCACCTGCACGCTGACGATCCCGATCAGCACCTGCAGCGGCGGCGGGATGGCCCCCAGGGCCCGCCCGGCGGCCGCGAGCACCCGGGGCTTGGGCAACCGCCCGCCGACACCGTCCACGAAAACCTGAACCACGACCTCGACGCTAGCGGCACCCACCGACAGTTCCCACCGGATTTCCCTCACGTGGTGGGGACCCACCCGGGTCGGTCCGCGGCGGGGAGGCTGGTCTTCCAGGGGCCCGGGCGAGGAGGCGGCACCCGCCGACAGTGCCCGCTGGTTCCGTCGCACGTGGCGGGGCTGCCCGGGTCGGTCTGCGGGAGGTCCTCCAGGACCCCGCGCGACGTGCGGCAGCGAGAAGTGGTGGTCGAGTGCGGCGCTGTCGGCACCCACCGCCAGTGCCCGCCGGTTTCGCCTCACGTGGTGGGGAGCCACCCGGGTCGGTCCGCGGCGGGGAGGCTGGTCTTCCAGGGCCCGGGCGAGGAGGCGGCACCCGCCGACAGTGCCCGCTGGTTCCGTCGCACGTGGCGGGGCTGCCCGGGTCGGTCCGCGGGAGGTCCTCCAGGACCCGGGCGGCGCTGTCGGCACCCACCGACAGCGCCCATCGAATTGCCTCACGTGCCCGGAGTCCCCAGTCAGTCCACGGCGGGAACGCCGGTCAACCGGCGCAGGGTGAACGGCTCGGCGAGGATCTCCTCCAGAACCCCTGCGACGTGCTCGAAGTGCGGCAGCGAGAAGTGGTGGTCGAGCGCGGCGCTGTCGGCCCACTCCTCGACGATGATCATCCGGCTGGGGTCCTCCGGGTGCGCGTAGGGCTGGTAGCCCAGGCAGCCCTCCTCGCCCAGGGACGGCTCGATCATCGCGGTCAGCTCGTCGCGCAGGCGCTGCTCCTGCCCGGGCTTGGCGGTGAAGCCGGCGATGATGGTGAGGGTGTTCGACATGGCGGAAACTCCTGATCTCTCGGGGTGAACGTGATCCATCCTGCGGCGCCCGCCCGCCCGGACCCAGGGCTTCGTCCAGCCGCGGTTCGCCGAGCCTGGGTCTGCCGGAACCAGGCTCGGCGGCGCCGTTCCCGCGGATACTGGGAACCATGGACCGCGCACAGCAGCTCACCGAGTTCCTCCAGACCCGGCGCGCCCGCCTGAGCCCGGAGGAGGCCGGTGCCACCACCTTCGGCGGGCGGCGCCGCGTCCCGGGCCTGCGCCGGGAGGAGCTGGCGCTGCTCGCCGGCGTGAGCGTCGACTACTACACCCGCCTGGAACAGGGCCGCGCCCGCAACGTGTCCGCCGACATCCTGGACGCCGTCGCCCGCGCGCTCCACCTCGACGCGGACGAAACCGCCCACCTGCACAACCTCGCCCAGCCCACGGCCCGGAAACGGCCCGCCCGCCGCCAGCAGGTCGGTCCCGAGATGCGCCAGGCGCTGGACGCCCTGACCACGGTTCCCGCCTACCTCATCGGACGCCGCCTGGACGTGCTGGCCTGGAACGATCTGGCCCGCGTCCTGGTCGCCGACTTCCCCGCCCTGCCCGCGGCCGAGCGGAACATGGCCCGGCTGGTCTTCCTCGACGACGCGGCCCGTGATCTCTACCCCGACTGGGAGAGCAAGGCGCGCGACACCGTCGCGAACCTCCGCTTCGATGCCGGACGCCACCCGGACGATCCCCTGCTGGCCGAGCTGGTGGGCGAACTTTCCCTGCACAGCGCCGACTTCCGCCGCCTGTGGGCCGGGCACGGGGTGCGCGGCAAGACCCGCGGCCGCAAACGGTTCGCCCATCCCCGGGCCGGCGAGCTGGCGCTCGACTACGTGGCGATGAGCGCCCCGGACGATCCCGACCTCACCATGATGATCTACAGCGCGCCCGCGGGCTCCGACGCCGCGACCGCGCTCCAGCTCCTGGCCACCCTCACCGCCCCGGCGGACCCGGTCGCGCTGCCGGTGGCGGGAACCCCCTGACACGACGAGACCCCCTCGGCGAGGCAGCCGAGGGGGTCTCGTCGAAAGAGATCAGCCGAACCGGCCCGAGATGTAGTCCTCGGTGGCCTTCTCGTTCGGGTTCGAGAAGATCTTCTCCGTGTCGTTGATCTCCACGAGCCGCCCCGGCTGGCCGACGCCGGCCAGGTTGAAGAACGCCGTCTGGTCCGACACGCGCGCCGCCTGCTGCATGTTGTGCGTGACGATCACGATGGTGTAGTCCTTCTTCAGCTCGGCGATCAGGTCCTCGATCGCGAGCGTGGAGATCGGGTCCAGCGCCGAGCACGGCTCGTCCATCAGCAGGACGTCCGGGCGCACGGCGATGGCCCGCGCGATGCACAGGCGCTGCTGCTGACCACCGGAGAGGCTGCCGCCCGGCTTGTTGAGCCGGTCCTTGACCTCGTTCCACAGGTTCGCGCCGCGCAGGGCCCGCTCGGCGATCTCGTCGAGCTTCTTCTTGTTCTTCGTGCCGGCGAGCCTCAGCCCGGCCACCACGTTGTCCCGGATGGACATCGTCGGGAACGGGTTGGGCCGCTGGAAGACCATGCCGATGGTGCGGCGGACCTGCACCGGGTCGACCGAGGACGCGTAGATGTCCTCACCGTCGAGCAGCACCTGCCCGTCCACCCGCGCACCCGGGATGACCTCGTGCATCCGGTTCAGCGTGCGCAGCACGGTGGACTTGCCGCAGCCCGACGGGCCGATGAAGGCCGTGACGTTCCGCGGCGGCACGGACAGCGTGACGCTGTCGACGGCGTGGAACTTGCCGTAGTAGATGTCGAGGTCCTTGACGTCGATTCGCTTGGCCATAGCGGAACGCTCACTTCTTCTTCGGGGCGACCAGGCGGGAGACCACCGTGGCGATCAGGTTGATGAGGGCGATGATGAGGACGAGGGTCAGCGCGGCGCCCCAGATGCGGTCGAAACCGACGCTACCCGGTTCCATCGAGTTCGTGGCCCGTTCGGTGTTCATCAGCAGCGGCAACGAGGCCTGGTTGTCACCGAACAGGTCCCAGTTGACGTACGCGGAGTAACCGACGAGCACCAGCAGCGGCGCGGTCTCGCCCATGACGCGGGCCAGCGCCATCATGACCCCGCTGATGATGCCGGACAGCGCCGTCGGCAGCACGATCTTCATGATCGTCTTCCACTTCGGCACGCCCAGCGCGTAGGAGGCCTCGCGCAGGTCGTCCGGCACGATCCGCAGCATCTCCTCCGAGGACCGCACCACGACCGGGATCATCAGCAGGACCAGGGCCAGCGACACGGCGAAACCGCTGCGCGGCAGGCCGAGCGTGGTGATCCACAGCGCGTAGATGAACAGCGCGGCCACGATCGAGGGGACACCGGAGAGGATGTCCACCATGAACGTGGTGATCTTGGCCAGCCGCGTGTTCCGCCCGTACTCGACCAGGTAGATGGCGACCAGCAGGCCCAGCGGCACCGAGATGATCGCGCACATCAGGCCCTGTTCGAGCGTGCCGATGATGGCGTGCAGGACACCACCGCCGACCTCGTCGGACAGCACCGACCCGAAGTCCTGGCCCCACCAGTTGCTGTACGGGATGCGCTTGATGCCGTTCGCGATCACCGTGTAGAGCACCCACACCAGCGGCGCGACGGCGATCAGGAACGACAGCCACACGAGCACCGTGGCCAGCGCGTTCTTCGCCTTGCGGCCCGTGCTGACGTGCTGGAACGCCGGCGGTGAGGCCAGCTGCTCGGTCTCGGACAGTGTCGTGGTCATCAGTCCGCCTTCCGCTGGCCGATGATCGACCGGGCCGCGAAGTTCACCGCGAAGGTCAGGACGAACAGCACCAGACCGGACGCGATGTAGGCACCGGCGGACTTCGGGTTGTTGAACTCGGCGTAGTTCGCCGCGATCTGCGACGCGAACGTCGCGCCCCCGTCGAACAGGCTCCAGTCGAAGGGCTTGCCCGCCGGGATGTAGAGGATGACGGCCAGCGCGATCGTCTCGCCCAGAGCCCGGCCGAGGCCGAGCATCGACGCGCCGATGTAACCGGACTTGCCGAACGGCAGCACCGTCGTCCGGATGACCTCCCAGCGGGTGGCGCCGAGCGCCAGCGCGCCCTCGACCTGGGCGGTCGGCGTGCGCTCGAACACCTCCCGGGACAGCGAGGTGATGATGGGCAGCAGCATCACCGCGAGCACCACGCCCGCGGTGAAGATGGTGCCCTGGAAGTTCGGGAACACGTTGCCGGTGCCGAAGATCGGGATGAACCCGAGCGTCTCGTTCAGCCACTGGGCGATCGGCGCCAGCTGCGGAGCCAGCACCAGGATTCCCCACAGGCCGAAGATGATCGACGGCACCGCGGCCAGCAGGTCGACGACGTAGGCGAACGGCCGCGCCAGCCGCTTCGGCGCGTACTGGGTGAGGAACAGTGCGATGCCCAGTGAGATCGGCATCGCGAGCACCAGCGCGAACAGCGACGTGTAGATGGTGACCAGCAGCAGGTCCAGGATGCCGAACTCGAGGTTCGCCGGATCGCCGGTGTGCCAGATGCGGGAGGTGAAGAAGTTGGCGTTGTTCGCGCCCAGCGCGGGAATCGCCTGCACCAGCAGGAAGATCCCGATCAGCGCGATGAGCGCGACGACGAAGATGCCCGCGCCGGTGCTCAGGTTCTTGAAGATGCGGTCACCCGGCCGCACCTTCGCGGTCTTGTTCGGTGTGGCCAGTGAGGGGGTTCGCTCAGTGGCCGGTGGTTGCGCCGTAATCGGGGGCCTCCGGGAGTGGTCTAGACGCAAGCGGACGCCCACCGGTGTCGCCGGTGGGCGTCCGCCTTTGCGAGTGACTCGCTCATCAGTTACTCAGTGCAAACCGATCAGGGGTTGCGGTGATCGTTCAGGAGATCGCCTTGATCGAGGTCAGCACCTTCTCCTGCAGGGACTGCGGGAGCGGCACGAACCCCTTCTCGGCGATCGGCTGCTGGGCGGTGGTGGCCGCCACGGTCAGGAACGCCTTCATCGCCTTGGCGGTGTCGGCGTCGTAGCCCTTCGAGCAGACGATCTCGTACGTGGTCAGCAGCAGCGGGTAGGCACCCGGGGTGTTGCTGGCGTAGATGGCCTTGAGGTCCATGGCCAGGTCGTTGCTGCCCGGGGTGCGGAAGGTGGCGGCGTCCAGCGCCTTGGCCACGTTCTCCGGGGTCAGCTCGACGGCGCCGGAGCCGCTGTCCAGCTTGGCGGCGCTCAGGCCGTCCTTGACGTAGGACGACTCGATGTAGCCGATGGCGCCGTCGGCGGCCCGGATGCCCGAGGCGACACCGTTGGAGCCCTGGGCGCCGTTGCCGACGCCGCCCTTGAAGGCCTTGCCGGTGCCCTGCGTCCAGGCACCCTTCGAGGCGGCCTCGAGGTAGGTCTGGAAGTTGTCGGTGGTGCCCGACTCGTCCGACCGCGAGAACACCTGGATCGGCTTGTCCGGCAGGTTGACGCCCGAGTTGAGGGCGGCGATGGCCGGGTCGTTCCACTTGGTGATCTGGCCGTTGAAGATCTTGGCCGCGACCTCGCCGTTCAGGGTGAGCGAGGAGACGCCGTCCAGCTTGTAGGCGATGGCCACCGGGCCGACGACCAGCGGCAGGTTCCACGCCTCGCCACCGGCGCAGCGCTCGTTGGCCTTGGTCTGCTCGTCACCGGTCTTCAGCGGCGAGTCGGAGCCGCCGAAGTCGACCTGCTTGGCGGTGAACTGCTTGACGCCGGAGCCGGAGCCGGTCGCGTTGTAGTTCACGATCTGGCCGGCGCAGGCCTTGGTGTACTGCTGGGCGAAGATGTCCACCGCGGTCTTCTGGGCCGTCGAACCCTCGCCGGTCAGCGGCGACTTGCCGCCGCACTCGACGTTGGCGGTCGCGGTCGGCGCGGTCGCCGCACCCGAGGTCTGGGTGTTGCCGGTCGAGGCCGGGTCCGTGCCACAGGCCGCGAGCACGAGGGCAGCGCTCGCTGCGATGCCGAGAGCACCCATCGGCCGCATGATCTTCACTTCATGTCCTCCAGCTATTGAAAGCCATTCGTCGCAACCGGACATTAGGCAGCACGGGTGGACGTGCCCCTCTGTACAGATGAACGCAAAGTGAACAAGGGCGCCAATGTGAGCGGGACAACGTCACTCGAACGGGCGTCGTGTCCGGGCCGTGACCTGCGGGTACGCGATCCGTGATGGAAGGTTGGCGCAGGGTTAACGTAACGGAACGGCGATCACCGTTCGTACTGGACGTCGACCTCGTGCCGGGCGAAGCCGAGCCGCGAGTAGACGGCGATCGCGGGCGCGTTGTCCCCCTCCACGTACAAGATCACCTGCGGCAGGCCGCGGTCCCGGAGGTAACGCAGGCCGGCCAGGGTCAGCGCCTTGCCCAGCCCGCCGCCCTGCGCGCCCGGGTCGACGCCGACGACGTAGACCTCGCCGGTCTCCCGGCCACCGAAGCGGCGCGGGTTGGCCGGGTGGACCTTCGTCCAGTGGAAACCGAGCAGCTTGCCCGCGCCGTCTTCGGCGAGGAAGAACCCGTCCGCGTCGAACCAGTCCGCGGCCTCCTCGGCCCGCAGGTCGTCGACGGTGAGCCGGCCCTGCTCCGGGTGCCAGTCGAAGGCGCGGGCGTTGACCTCGATGACGGCCTGCTCGTCCCGGCCGGGCACGAAGGTGCGCAGCGAGACGCCCTCGGGCAGCCGGGGTTCGGGCCAGTCCGGGTCGACCGGGGTGTGCATGACCAGCAGTTCGCGGGCACGCGAGAAGCCCGCTCGTTCGGCCAGGGCCGCGGCGCCCGGGTGGTCGCCGTGCGCCCAGATCCGCAAGGGCGCGTCGCCGGCTCGGTCGGCGAGCGCGGACAGCATCTCGGTGCCCACGCCCCGGCGCCGAGAGTCCGGCCGCACGATCAGCTCGGCCACCTGGCGGCCGAACGCGTCACCGGAGACGTCCAGGTGGGCGTACCCGGCCAGCACGCCGTCGGCACGGGCGAGCAGGTGCGGCCCGGACGCGAACTCCCCGGGCAACGGCTCGCCGGGGGACACGTCCGGTCGTCCGTCCACCTCACGGGCGGCCAGCAGCAGCTCGCGGACCTCGCGGGTGGTCCGCTCGTCCAGCTCGTCGACCCACACCACGGTCAGCACGGATGCACGGTCTCCCGGATCAGGGGGTGGAGAATTCGGTGGACAGCTCGCTCGCGTCGAAGTTGAGCGAGGTCACGCCGGGCTTGGCGCCGGCCTTGGCCGGGCGCTCGAACTTGTAGCCGACGTTGCGCACGGTGCCGATCATCTGCTCGTGCTCGGGGCCGAGCTTGGCGCGCAGCCGCCGCACGTGCACGTCCACCGTGCGGGTGCCGCCGAAGAAGTCGTAGCCCCAGACCTCCTGCAGCAGCTGGGCGCGGGTGAAGACCCGGCCGGCGTGCTGGGCGAGGTACTTGAGCAGCTCGAACTCCTTGTAGGTGAGTTCGAGGGTGCGGCGGCGCAGGCGCGCGGTGTAGGTGGCCTCGTCGATCACCAGGTCGCCGACCCGCAGCTCGGTGTCCACCTGGGTGGCGCCGCCGTCGCGGGTGGTCGCCAGCCGCAGCCGGGCGTCGACCTCGGCCGGGCCCGCGGTGGGCAGCAGGATGTCGTCGGTGCGCCACTCGGCGCTGACCGCGACCAGGCCGCCCTCGCCGATGACCGCGATGATCGGGGTGCTGCCCTCGTCGTCGCCGGTGCCCTTGAGCAGGCGGCAGAGGCTCTTGGCGGACGCGAGGTCGGTGCGCGCGTCGAGCAGGATGACGTCCCGGTGGCCCGCGTCGAGGAGCGCGGTCACCTCCGGTGCGCGGACGCGTACCGTGTGCGGAAGCAGGTCCAGGGCTGGAAGGACTGCGGTGGCTTCCGCCTCGGAAGTGAGTACGAGCAGGTCCAGGCTCATCGCCACACCGCCTTCTTGCTAGTCCGTAGCCTTGAGCGCCCCTGGTCTTAGCGGACAAGACTAGCGGGTGAACAGGGAGAAACCACCTGCTCTGCAGCCTCCGTCACAGTGACGTCACACTGGTGACCCATAGCCTCGGGCTGTCCAGGACCCGGATACGAGACAGATCGGACACCAAGAGTGAGCAGACCTGCGACCCAGGATCGAGCCGTGCCACCAGCGGGACCGAGCCGCCGTGGACGCCGCGCCCGGCGCATCGTCATCAGTCTCGTCGTGTTGCTCGCGCTGCTGGTCGGGGCCGACTTCGGGCTCGCCGCGTTCGCCGAGCACACGGTGTCGCAGAAGGCCCGTGAACAGCTGAAGCTGACCGACGACCCGTCCGTGACGATCCACGGCTTCCCGTTCACCACCCAGGCGATCGGCGGCGACTACGGCCACATCGCGCTGTCCGCGTCCGGGGTGCCGATCAAGGACCTGCGGGACGTGGGTGTGACGGCCGACCTCTACGACGTCACCGCGCCGCTGTCGGACCTGGTGAACGGCAACACCGACGCGATCCGGATCGGCCGCCTGGAGGCCCAGGTGACGATCAAGGCCAGCGACATCAACAAGGTGGACCCGCTGACCAAGATCGAGGACCTGCGGATCGAGCCGTCGAGCATCGAGTACGTGGAGACCGGCCAGGACGCCGAGAGCGGCACCGACAGCGGCGCCGGCGACCAGCAGGGCCAGGACGGCACGACCGAGGAGGAGCAGGACCAGTCGAAGGCCGGCATTCGGATCTCCGGGTACGTGCAGATCGCCGGCCAGCGCATCGAGATCTTCTGCTTCGCCATGATCGAGCTGCACGGCACCGCGATCGACATCGTCCCCAAGCGGCTGCAGTACGGGAATGACAAGGAGACGACCGTTGTTCCCGAAGCAGTGCAGCAGGCCCTGCTGCCGAACTTCAAGGCCACGATCGACACCGGCAACCTCCCGTTCGAGGTCACCCCGACGGCGGTACAGGTGAACAGCGGTTCGGTCACCATCAAGGGCGAGGCCAAGAACGTGACGTTCAGCGGGGCGACCAGCTCAACCGGAGGGTGAGGCGCTGATGACGGGCGTGTGGGTCGTGCTCGGCACGCTGGTGGTCGCGGCCGTCGCCGGCGGGCTGCTCAAGGCGCGCAACGGGCGCGTCCGGTCGGCTCGTCGCGCGCCGGCGGCCGGCCTGCCCGCGCCCGTCGCGGCGGCGCTGGACACCGGCGCCGAGGTCACCCTGGTGCAGATCTCCACCACGTTCTGCACCCCGTGCCGGCACACCCGCGCCCTGCTCGGCCCGCTGGCCGAGCGCACCGACGGCCTGAACCACGTCGACCTGGACGTGACGAACCAGCCGGAGGTCGCGCAGGCGCTGGGTGTGCTGCGCACGCCCACCACGATCGCCTACCGCGCCGACGGCACCGAGCTGTTGCGCGTCGGCGGCGTGCCGAAGGCTCCCGCGCTGCTCGAGGCGCTGCGGCCGCACCTGCCCTCGCGCGTCGCGGAGTAGGCGGCGCGGCCGCCAGTGGGCGGGGCCGGATCAACAGAACTAGAACCTGTTCCAGTCGACCGCGGTGCCCGCCCCGATGGCGTCACGTCCGCTGAGCTGCGCGAAATTATTTTCCTGGATGGTGGGAATGCTCTCACTGGGTGGACACCCCTCCCACTTTCAGGGACGTCCGGGTAGCCTGACGCTCGTGTGCAGGCTGCCACTCACTCTGCTGACGCAACGTCGCGCGGTCGACTTCTGCCGCGTGCGCAGCAGCCTGTGTCTGCTCTAGCGGGTCCGCCTCGGCCGTACCCGCACTCCCCCCGCCGGAAAAATCCCGTTCCGACGCGCGCTCACGCGCGCCCCGCCAGGGAGGTGACATGTCAGCAGGCCCAGCCGTCGATCCCCGTGGACCGCGTTTCGCGGCCGTCATCACCACCATCGTGCTCGCGGTGGTCCTCATCACCGGATGGTGGCCGCTGCTGGCCGTTCAGACGGTCGTGTTCGCGATCGGTGCGTTCGTCGGGCTGAAACCGGCCCCGTACTCGCTGATCTACCGCTACCTCGTGGCGCCGCGGCTCGCGCCGACGTCCGAGCGGGAGGACGCGGCGCCGCTGCGGTTCGCCCAGGGGGTCGGGTTCGTGTTCGCCCTGGTCGGCACCATCGGCTACGCCACCGGGGTCACCGCGCTCGGCATCGTCGCGACGGCGTTCGCGCTGTTCGCGGCCTTCCTCAACGCGGCCTTCAACTTCTGCCTCGGCTGCGAGATGTACCTCCTGATCCGGCGCGTGGCGCCGAGCCAGGCTTCCTGACAAGTCCACCCACGAGAAGAAGAAAGCGAGTAGTGCTCTCATGAGCCGTGAAGACGTCCTGGTCACCACGCAGTGGGCCGAGGAGAACCTGAACACCCCCGGCGTGGTCTTCGCCGAGGTGGACGAGGACACCACCGCCTACGACGGCGGCCACATCCGCGGTGCGGTCAAGATCGACTGGAAGACCGAGCTGCAGGACCCGGTCCGCCGCGACTTCGTCGACCGGGCCGGGTTCGAGGCCCTGCTGTCGGAGAAGGGCATCTCCAACGACGACCTGGTCGTCCTGTACGGCGGCAACAACAACTGGTTCGCCGCGTACGCCTACTGGTACTTCAAGCTGTACGGCCACGACAAGGTCAAGCTGCTCGACGGCGGCCGCAAGAAGTGGGAGCTGGACGGCCGCGAGCTGACCTCCGAGGAGGTCAAGCGCGAGCGCACCAACTACGTCGCCAAGGAGCCGGACACCTCGATCCGCGCCTTCCGCGACGAGGTCGTCGACGCGATCGGCACCAAGAACCTGGTCGACGTCCGCTCGCCCGACGAGTTCTCCGGCAAGCTGCTGGCGCCGGCACACCTGCCGCAGGAGTCGGCGCAGCGCGGCGGTCACATCCCGACGGCGCTGAACGTGCCGTGGGCCAAGACCGCGAACGAGGACGGCACCTTCAAGACCGCCGAGGAGCTCAAGGAGCTGTACGCGGAGGCCGGCCTGGACACCTCGAAGGCGACCATCGCCTACTGCCGCATCGGTGAGCGGTCCAGCCACACCTGGTTCGCGCTGCACGAGCTGATCGGGCTCGAGGACGTGAAGAACTACGACGGATCGTGGACCGAGTACGGCTCGCTGGTCGGCGTGCCGATCGAAACCGGAACGGGGAAGTGACGATGAGTGCTGACGGTTGCGGCGCGCCGGTGCAGACGGCGACGCCCGCGGACATCGACACGAACGGGCAGGTCGTGGTGGCCGGCAAGGTCACCGGCAGCGACGGCCCGATCGGCGGTGCCTACGTGCGCCTGCTGAACGGTGACGGCGACTTCGCGGGCGAGGTCCAGGCCTCCCCCGAGGGCGACTTCCGGTTCTACGCCGCGCCCGGAGCCTGGACGGTGCGCGCCCTGCACCGCTCGGGCAACGGCGAGGCCTCGGTGACCGCCGAAGGCCCCGGCCTGCACCAGGTCGCCATCTCGGTCGGCTGACACCCGCCTTTTCCGAAGGCCCACCCGCGTTCCACGGGTGGGCCTTCGGTCAGCTTCAGCAGCTCGGCGGGGACGTCAGGAAGTGGTTCAAGAACACGGCCCTCGCAGTACCTGCAGGGCCCCGCGGCAGGCGGCCGCGGCTGGGCCCTTTCGTGGGGCCGCGAGTGGCCCGTTCGTGCAGAGCGGCCGCGACTGGCCCTCTCGTGCGGATACGAGCGGCTAACTCGTGCGGGCGCGCCCGGCCCTCTGGTGTGGCCGCGGCTGGGCCCTTTCGCGCGGCCGCGAGTGGGCCATCGTGCGGGAGGTGTCTGATTCCTGCCGCCCGCGGCCTCCGCGGCGCGCGGTCAGCGGCCGGGTTCGCCGGCTCGACCCCGGTCTTGGTCGTCTTGGTGCTGCTCGCCGTCGCCGGCATGGTCACGCTCGCCGCGGGCGTGGTGCTCGCCACGCGGGTGCGGGGCGAATGAACGCCCTGGCAGCGGCTATCCTGCTGGGCGTGGAGATCCTGTTTACGACGCTGCTGGTGCTCGCCGCCATCGCGATCCTCTGGTTCACCGTGTACGTCGTCTACCGGCTGTACGCCGACCAGCGCTGACCGATGACCTCCGGCGATGACGCCGTCGCGGCCGCCGCCGAGCGGGCCGAGTCGACGCGCGGGCGCAACCTGCCGCAGTTCGACGACCTGCCGATCCCGGTGGACACCGCGAACCTGCGCGAGGGCGCGAACCTGAACGACGCCTGCCTGGCGCTGCTGCCGCTCGTCGGCGTGTGGCGCGGCGAGGGCGAGGTCAACTACCCGACCATCGAGGGTCCCCGCCGGATCGCCCAGCAGCTCACCATCGCGCACGACGGCCGCCCGTTCCTCTACCACGAGGCCCGCTCCTGGCTGCTCGACGACGACGGCAACGTGGTCCGCGCCGCCGCCCGCGAGGTCGGCTGGTGGCGCCCGCAGGCCGACGACACGCTCGAACTGCTGCTGGCCCACAACACCGGCATCATCGAGGTCTTCTACGGCAAGCCGCGCACCCAGACGTCCTGGGAGCTGGGCACCGACGCGGTCGTGCGCACCTCCACGGCCAAGGAGGTCACCGGCGCGCAGCGGCTCTACGGCCTGGTGAACAACGGCGACCTCGGCTACGTCGAGGAGCGCGCCATGGTCGGCCAGTCCATGCAGCCGCACATCTCCCTCTACCTCAAGCGCGTCGTGGGCTAGCGCCGGTGCGCTGGCTGCGCTACGGCCCGGACGCCGCGCTCGTCGAGTGCGAGTCGCTGGACGAGATGAGTGCGGTCCGTGCCGTCGTGGTCGCCGCGGGCCTGCCCGATCTCGTCGAGGTCGTGCCCGGCGCGCGCACCGTCCTCATCGCCGCGCGGCCCGGCTCCACGGGGCTCGCCCAGGCGCGCAAGCTCGTCGAGTCGGCCGGCCTCGAATCCGCCGACGGCGGCGAGTCGCGGGAGATCACCATCGACGTGCGTTACGACGGCGAGGACCTCGACCTGGTCGCCCGCACCGCCGGGATCACCGTCGACGAGGTGGTCGAGCTGCACACCGGCGCCACCTACACCGTCGCGTTCACCGGCTTCGCCCCCGGCTTCGGCTACCTCACCGGCCTGCCCGAACCGCTCCGGCAGTCGCGTTTGGACACTCCACGCACGCGGGTCCCGGCCGGGTCGGTCGCGATCGCCGGCGAGTTCACCGGCGTCTACCCGCGCTCGTCGCCCGGCGGGTGGCGCCTGCTCGGGCACACCGACGCCGTCCTGTTCGACAGCCGCGCGTCGCGGCCCGCGCTGCTCGCGCCCGGCGACCGGGTCCGGTTCCGGAGGATCCGGTGAGCCGCGCGCTGGAGGTCGTCGCGACCGGTCCGCTCGCGCTCGTGCAGGACCTCGGCCGCCCCGGGCACGCCCACCTCGGCGTGCCGCCGTCCGGCGCCCTCGACGTCCCGGCACTGCGGCTGGCGAACCGGCTGGCGGGCAACCCGGAGGACGCGGCCGGGATCGAGGCGCTGCTCGGCGGGCTCGCCGTGACCGCCCGCGCGTCCTGCACGGTCGCTGTCACCGGCCCGCCCGTCGCGGTCACCGTGGACGGCCGCCCGGCCGGCTCACACGTGCCGGTCCACCTCACCGCCGGGCAGACCCTGACCATCGGACGGCCGGACACCGGTCTGCGCTGCTACCTCGCGGTCTCCGGCGGCATCGACGTCGAACCCGAGCTGGGCAGCCGGTCCCGCGACGTGCTGGCCGAGATCGGCCCGCCGCCGCTGGAGCCGGGCGCCGTGCTGCCGCTGGGCGAGCCGAGCGGGATCCCGGACGGCGCCGACACCGTCACCGCCCCGTGCAACCCGCCCGACCTGCTCGTCCCGGTCGTCCTGGGCCCGCGCGACGACTGGTTCGGCGACGCCGCCCACCAGCTGTCCGCGCCGTGGACGGTCACCAGCGAGTCCAACCGCGTCGGTCTGCGCCTGGACGGCCCCGCGTTGCGCCGCACCGACGCGCGCGAGGGCGCGGAGCTGCCCAGCGAGGGCGTCATCACGGGCGCGATCCAGGTGCCGCCCAACGGCCTGCCGGTCGTGTTCCTCGCCGACCACCCGACCACCGGCGGCTACCCGGTGATCGCCGTCGTCGTGCCCCGTGCGCTGCCCGCGCTGGCGCAGGCCCGGCCGGGCACGACGATCCGCTTCCGCCCCTACGCGTAGAGGTCTTCGTAGGCCTGGGCCAGCTCGGCGTGGATCGCCGAGGAGTCGCGCAGCGGCTGGTGGTCCAGGGTGTGCACGCGGGTCAGCTTCCGCACCGAGGAGGCGAGGAACACCCCGTCCGCGCTGAACAGGTCCGGCGTCCGGATCATCTCGATCTTGGTCGACCACCCGGCCCGCTCGGCCGCCCGGAACACCGCGGCCTGCGTGGTGCCGGGCAGGATGCCGATCCCGGGCGGCGGCGTATAGAGCGTGCCGCCGCGCGCCACGATCACGTTCGAGGTCGGGCCCTCCAGCACCGAGTGGAGGTCGCTGGCGGTGAAGATGACGTCGTCCGCGCCGCGGCGGGCCGCCTCCCGCCCGGCGGCCATGTTGACCGCGTAGGACAGGGACTTGGCGCCCAGCAGCAGCCACGGCGCGCGCTCGGCCAGCCCCGGGTCGATGCCGCGTTCCAGGGTCACCACCGCGACCCCGTCTTCGCGGGCGCGCAACACCTTCGGGTCGATTTCGATCCCGAGCGCGAAGGCCGTCGGCTCACCCTCCGGGTCGACGCCGCGCGTGTAGACGAGCTTCAGCGCGAACTCGCGGCTGCCGGACCAGTTGTCGATCACCGTCCGCGCGGCGCGCTGCCAGGCCGCGTCGTCCGGTTCGGGCAGGTCCAGCATGGACGCCGACCTGGCCATCCGGTCCAGGTGCGGGCGCAGCTCGCGCGCCTTGCCATCGGCGACCAGGATCGTCTCGAAGACGCCGTCGCCGCGCATCAGGCCGAGGTCTTCGACCCGGATGTGCGGGGTGTCGGGGTCGGCCAGGGTCCCGTCCAGGAAAGCGAGTACGCGCATGGGCCAACCGTACTCACCTAACATCGGGGTATGCCGCTCGTTTCTCCGCTCCTCACCGCGCCGGGCGCCGTCGCGCCGCCGGACGACCACCCCGAGCAGGGCGTGCCCTGGCACTGGGGCGACCCGTTCGCCGAGCAACGCACCGCCGCGCGCGGCGTGGCCGTGGTCGACCGCTCGCACCGCGAGGTGCTGAAGGTGACCGGCCCCGAGCGCCTGTCGTGGCTGCACCTGGTGATCTCCCAGCACGTCACGGAGCTGGCCGGGGGCAGCGGCACCGAGGCGCTGGTGCTGGACAGCCAGGGGCACGTCGACACGCACATGGTCCTCGCGCACGCCGGGGAGGCCGTGTACCTGGACACCGATCCGGGGCCGGAGGCCACCAGCGCGCTGCCCAAGGGCGGCAAGCAGACCCTGCGCGAGTACCTCGAAGCGATGAAGTTCTGGTCGCAGGTGGAGATCACCGACGTCAGCGGCGAACTGGCGATCCTCACCGTGCTGGGCCCGGAGGCCGAGCGGGTGCTGTCCGCTTTGGACATCGAACTCGGCGCCGAGCCGTACTCCGTCGTGCCGGTGGGCGGCGGCTTCGCCCGGCGCATGCCGTGGCCCGGCCGGTCCAGCGTCGACCTGGCGGTGCCGCGCGACGAGCTGGCCGGCTGGTGGCGCCGCATCACCGACGCGGGCGCCCGCCCGGCCGGCACGTGGGCGTTCGACGCGCTGCGGGTCGAGTCGCTGCGCCCGCGGCTGGGCGTGGACACCGACGCGAAGACGATCCCGCACGAGGTGAACTGGATCGGCAGCGCCGCGCACGTCGCGAAGGGCTGCTACCGCGGGCAGGAGACGGTGGCGAAGGTGTTCAACGTCGGCCGCCCGCCGCGCCGGATGGTGCTGCTGCACCTGGACGGCTCGCCGGAGATCTACCCGGAGACCGGGGATCCGGTGAAACTCGGCGACCGGGTCGTCGGGCGGGTCGGCAGCGTCGCGCAGCACCACGAGCTGGGGCCGATCGCGCTGGCCCTGGTCAAGCGGTCCACCCCGGTCGACGCCGAGCTGCTCGCCGGGGACGAGGACCGGGTGGTGCAGGCGGCGGTCGATCCCGATTCGGTGCCAGCCGAGGGCGCCGCGCCGGGCCGGGAGGCCGCGGCTCGCCTGCGCGGGTGATACCGCCCCGGCCTGGCGCCGGGGCCCGGCATGGAGCACTATGTCCCGGTGATCGAAGTCCGGCCGGGCGGACGCCGTCGCATCGACCGTGTCCTGGACCCCGGCTACGTGCACGGCCTCGCCGGCCTGTCGCTCGAGCAGCTGCGCGAGCGCCGGGACGAGGCTGCCCAGGAGGAGACCGATCTCTCCTACCTGCGGCGGCTGTTGCACGCGCGGATCGACATCGTGCGGGCCGAGCAGGAGCGGCGGCGCTCCGGCGGGGGCAGCATCGTCGACCAGCTGGCCACGATCCTGTCCGACAACGCGCTGCGCCCGGCCCGCGGGTCGGGGCGGTACCAGCAGCTGGAGCCCTCGCGTGCCGGTGAGTACCGGCGCCAGGCCGAGGCGCTGGTGGGCAACGCCGACCTGACCGACGTGGGCGCCCTCTCCGACGACAAGCTCGCCGAGACCCTCGCGGACTACAACGGCGAGGAGTCCTCGGTGTCCCAGCGGCGGCGCGAGGTGCAGGCCGTGGTCGACCAGCTGAACGCCGAGATCGCCGCCCGCTACGCGAAGGGCTCGGCCTCCGTGGACGACCTGCTGGCCGCCGAACGCGCGGACGATGCCGGCTGACGTCGCCCTGGTCACCGGCGCGTCCCGCGGTCTCGGCGCGGCCGTGGCCCGGCGGCTGGCGCGCGACGGGTTCGCCGTCGCGGTGAACTACCGCAGCGATCACGACGGCGCGGGTGAGGTGGTCGCCGAGATCGCCGAGACCGGTGGCCGCGCCGCCGCCTTCGCCGCCGACGTGACCGACCCCGCCGAGGTCGACCGGCTGATCAGCGCCGTCGAACACGGGCTGGGCCCGGTCGCGGTGCTGGTCTGCAACGCCACCGGGCCGCAGCCGGACACCGCGGTGTCCGACCTGGACTGGCCGGACTACCTCGCGCACCTGGAGTTCTTCGTCAAGAGCCCGGTCCTGCTGCAGCGCCGCGTGCTGCCCGGGATGAAAGCCCGCGGTGGCGGCCGGATCATCCACATCGGAGCCGAGTCGGAACGGACGGCGCCGGCCGGGGCCGCGGCCTACGTGACGGCGAAGTCGGCGCAGCTCGGGCTCGCCCGGGCCGCGGCGAAGGAGCTGGCCGCGTGGCGGATCACCGTGAACACCGTGGCGCCGGGCTGGGTGCCGGTCGAGCGGCACGCCGGGGTGGACCGCACCGCCTACCTGGCCGGGGTGCCGCTGGGGCGGCTCGGCGAGCCCGACGACGTGGCCGCCGCCGTGCGCTACCTGGCCTCCGACGACGCCCGGTTCGTCACCGGCGTGCGGCTGTCCGTCAGCGGTGGCGCGGTCACGGACTGATCAGTTGAAGTGCTCCCGCGCCGCCAGCTCGCTCCAGTAGTCGCGCAGGTCGGTGAACAGCTCGGCGATCTGCTCGACGTCGCCGGAACGCAGGGCGTCCATGATGCTGTGCACCTCCTCGGCGCTGGTGTCGGACTCCAGGACCGGGTCGGCGATCAGCTGCACCAGCCCGCCGTAGTCCAGCTCCACCGCCGAGGCCGGGTCGAAGTTCGTCAGCCACCGGGCGGTCTCGGCCAGGATGCGCGCCGGGCCGGAGTCGCCGAGGGTTTCCTCCACCAGTTCCCGCGCCTCGGCCACCCGCTGGGTCGCGTCGCCCATCGCGACGCGCCAGGAGACCTCGCGCTCGGGGTCGTCCGGGCCGGAGCCCAGGTTGAGCCTGCGGTGCTTCGGGTCGACCAGCGCGAACCACGGCAGCGGCACGGTCCAGGTGGTGGACAGGACGTGCACGGCGGCCTGCGGCAGATCACCGAGCGCGGAGCTGGCCCTGGCCTTCAGCTTCTCCTCGCTCACCCCGGTCGAGTCGAGCACCGCGGCGTGCAGCGACGGGTGCGCGTCACCGAGGAAGCTCACCAGCGCGGCGGCCGAGCGGGCCCGTACCTCCAGCGGGCACACGAGCGGGCCGGGCCCGACCTTCGCGCCGGTGGCGGTCGGGACGTCGGCCGGGTCGAGCACCAGCACGTCCAGGTTCGGCAGCGCCCGCCCGCCGGGCAACTCGCCCGGCAGCAGCCGGACCGGGCTGGTGGTCTGTGACTTCAACCACATGAGCTGTTCCCGCTCGGCGGCCGCCGCGCGGCTCAGCTGGGCCTGCTCGACGGCTTTGCGCAGCCCCGCGGGGGGAGGGTCGCCGAACGCGGACAGGGGCTCATACACCCGGAGGTAGGCCACGAACGGTCGGAGCACCGTTGAATCGTGGCACGTCGCCGCCCGCTCGCGACCACCGACCGGCGCAACAGCCGACACTGTCGTGACAAGCACACGAAGCCACGTCGCATTGGACCCCTCGGACAGGGTACGGTGTCACCAGGAACCAATTGTCGAGACGATGCGGGGCCGCCGATTCCCCCGGCCGCCCCGTTCCCTGTGCGAGGGGGTCGAGCCATGGGGCGCGGCCGGGCCAAGGCCAAGCAGACGAAGGTGGCGCGAGAGCTCAAGTACAGCACTCCCGACACAGATTTCGCTGCGCTTCAGCGCGAGCTGTCAGGACAGTCCTCCAATTCTCATCCTCGGGAAGAGGACGAGAAGTACGAGGACCCGTACGACCCGTACGCCGACGAGTACGACGACTACCGTCGTTGACGTCTGACCAGCACACGAGGGTGGGTCCGGTCGTGACCGGAACCCGCCCTCGTGTGCTGTGTCATGCGTCGTCGGGCGCCGGAACTGGAGAGGTGCGATGGCGGACATCCAGCGAGTAGGCGTGGTCGGAGCCGGGTTGATGGGCTCCGGGATCGCGGAGGTGCACGCCCGTGCCGGTGCGGACGTGGCGGTCACCGAGGTGAGCCAGCCGGCGCTGGACGCCGGGCGTGCCCGCATCGAGAAGTCGCTGCAGCGTGCGGTGAAGGCGGGCAAGCTGTCCACCGACGACGCCGACGCGGCTCTCGGGCGGCTCACGTTCACCACCGACATCGCCTCCTTCGCCGACCGCGACCTCGTGATCGAGGCCGTGATCGAGCAGGAGCAGGCCAAGGTCGAGGTGTTCCGCTCGCTGGACAAGATCGTCGAGCGGCCGGACGCGATCTTCGCCTCCAACACCTCCTCCATCCCGATCATGAAGCTGGGCATGGCGACGAGCCGTCCGCAGCAGGTGATCGGCATCCACTTCTTCAACCCGGTCCCGGTGCTGCCGCTGGTCGAGCTGGTGCCGTCGCTGCTGACCGGTGAGGACACGGTCAAGCGCGCGGACGAGCACGCCACCGGCTCGCTGGGCAAGACCGTGATCCGGTCGCAGGACCGGGCCGGGTTCATCGTGAACGCGCTGCTCGTGCCGTACCTGCTGTCGGCGATCCGGATGATCGAGTCGGGCTTCGCCTCGGCCGAGGACATCGACCGCGGCATGGAGCTGGGCACCGCGCACCCGATGGGTCCGCTGCGCCTGTCCGACCTGATCGGCCTGGACACCATCAAGGCGATCGCGGAGTCGATGTACGAGGAGTTCAAGGAGCCCCTCTACTCGCCGCCGCCGCTGCTGCTGCGCATGGTCGACGCCGGGCTGCTCGGCAAGAAGAGCGGCCGCGGCTTCTACTCCTACGGCTGATCGTGGACGAGCCACTGCGCGTCGGGCTGGTCGGCGCGGGTCCGTGGGCCCGCACCGTCCACGCGCCCGGCCTGGCCGACCACCCCGCGACGCGGTTGAGCGCGGTGTTCACGCGCCGCGTGGAGGCCGGCCGTGAGCTGGCCGAGCCCTACGACGCCGAGGTCTGCACCAGCCTGGACGAGCTGCTCGGCCAGGTAGACGCCGTCGCCTTCGCGGTGCCGCCCGCCACGCAGGCCGAACTGGCGGTCGAGGCGGTCAAGGCGGGCAAGCACGTGATCCTGGAGAAGCCGATCGCCGCCGATGTCGCGGGCGCCGAGCGGCTGGCCGACGCCGTGTCCGGCGCGGGGGTGGTGAGCCTGGTGATGCTGACCCTGCGCTACGCGACCGCGACGCGGGACTGGCTGGCCGGCCTCGCCGCCGCCGGGAGCTGGAGCGGCGGTGGCGTGCGGTGGCTGTCGGGCGGTCTGCTCGGCGGCCCGTACTCGGCCTCGCCGTGGCGGCAGGAGGACGGCGGCACCCTGGCCGACGTCGGGCCGCACGCCGTCGACCTGCTCGACGCCGCGCTCGGCCCGATCGAGCGGGTGCGCTCGGCGCACCGCGGGCCCCACGACCTGTGGCACATCGTGTTCCAGCACGAGGGCGGCGCGCTCAGTTCGGCGACGTTGTCGCTGCGGCTGCCGCTGCGGCCGACGGTGGTCGAGTTCGCCGTGTACGGCGAGCACGGGTACCGCACGCTGGGCCGCAAGGAGGGCGGCGCCGGCCAGTCCTACACCGCGATGCTGGACGACTTCGCCGCGCTGATCGACACCGGCACCACGTCCCACCCGTGCGACGTCCACCGCGGCCTGCACATCCAGCGGCTGCTGGACAGCGCGCTGTCAATGGCCCGCTGACCCGGGATCACCTTCTCCGGCCATCGCGGCGACCCGTCGCGCGAGGCGGGCCGCGGCCTCCCGCAGCTCGGGCGGCTCCAGCAGCTCCGCCTCGAAGCCGAGCCGGGCGACGTGCACGGCCAGCCAGTCCAGGTCGTCGCCCCCGGCGACGAGCAGGCACCACCCGTCGCGGTCTTCTTCGACGCCCGGATCTGCGGCGGCACCAGGTCCCGCACCTCCGCGGCGCTGGCCCGCAGCCGCACCTTGGCGAGGTAGCGGTAGGGCGCCGCGGAGACCGATCGCTGCACGTACGCGACCGGGTCGGGGTGTTCTCGCGGCCGGAAGCGCCAGGTCGTCGCCGTCACCTCACGCATCCGGTCCAGCCGGAACGTGCGCCAGTCGTCGCGGTCGAGGTCCCACGCCATCAGGTACCAGCGGCGGTTGGTGGCGACCATGCGCACCGGCTCGACCGTGCGTTCGTGGTCCTCGCTGCTCCGGCCGGCGTACCGGAACCGCACCCGCACCGCGTCCCGGCACGCCCGGGCGAGCGTCACCAGCACTTCCGCGTCGATCTCGATCCCGGCGACGAGCGTTTCGGTGGCGCCGTGCACCGCCCGCACCTCGGCGCGCAGCCGCGGCGGCATGACCTGGTCGAGCTTCGCGAGCGCCCGCAGCGCCGCTTCCCCGGCCCCGGCGACCGTGCCACCGGAGGCGAGCCGCAGGGACACCGCCGTCGCGATGGCCTCCTCGTCGTCGAGCAGCAGCGGCGGGAGTCGCGTGCCCGCGCCGAGCTGGTAGCCGCCGCCGACGCCCGCGGTGGCCTGCACCGGGTAGCCGACCGCGCGCAGCCGCTCCACGTCGCGACGCACCGACCGGTCGGTCACGCCGAGCTCCGCGGCGAGTTCGGCCGCGGTCCAGGACGGCCGCCGCTGCAGCAGCGCCAGTAGCCGCAGCACGCGCTCGACGGTGACTTCCACGCTCATGGGTGAAATGGTTCCACAGATTGCGGAACGTATCTGTCCGCTATCCGTTGCATGCTGTCGCCATGGACCTCAACCGACTGCTTCGAGACCAGATCGACTGGCACTGGACCCACCAGCTGCGTGACCGCCTCGCCGGGCTCACCGACGACGAGTACTTCTGGGAACCGGCGCCCGGCAGCTGGAACGTGCGCCCGCGCGGCACGAGCACCGCGCCGGTGCAGGGCGGCTCCGGGGCGATGACCATCGACTTCGCGTTCCCGGAACCCGACCCGGCCCCGGTCACCACCATCGCCTGGCGGCTCGGGCACGTGATCGTCGGCGTGCTCGCCATGCGCAACGCCGCCCACTTCGGCCGCACGCCGACCGACTACCAGTCGTTCGACTACGCGCCGACCGCGGGCGAAGCGCTGGCCCAGCTCGACGCGGAGTACGCGATGTGGATGGCCGGTGTCGAGTCCCTCGGCGAGGAGGGCCTGGCGCGCCCGTGCGGCGAGGCCGAGGGCCCGTACGCCGAGTGGCCGATGGCCGCGCTGGTCCTGCACATCAACCGCGAGCTGATCCACCACCTCTCGGAGGTGTGCCTGCTGCGCGACCTCCACCTGCACACCCGGATCCGACAGGAGGCGAGCTGACGTGGCCCGCGAAATCCAGATCACCTTCGACTGCGCCGACCCGGCAGCGCTGTCGGCGTTCTGGGCGGAGGCCCTCGGCTACCAGCTGCAGGCCCCGCCCGCCGGTTTCGAGTCGTGGGAGCAGGCGCTGGAGGCGATGGGCGTGCCACCGGAGCGGCGCAACGACGCCTCGGCCGTGCTCGATCCGGACGGCAACGGGCCGCGGCTGTTCTTCCAGAAGGTGCCGGAGGGCAAGACGGCGAAGAACCGCGTGCACCTCGACGTGCGCGCCGCGCCGGGCCTCCAGGGCGCCGCGCGGATGGCAGCGCTGGAAGCGGAAGCCGAACGGCTGACCGGCCACGGCGGGAGGCGGTTGGCACGTCATGAGCCGAGCCCGCCGTTGGGGTTCGGGCACATCGTGATGGCCGATCCGGAGGGCAACGAGTTCTGCCTGGACTGAGCTCGGCCGCGGCTCGGCGGAGCTAGTCCTCGAACCGGCCGCGGCGGCCGCGCTTGACGTCGCCCCGGCGCTTCTTCTCCGCCAGCCGCCGCTCCTTCGCGCCGCGGGACGGTTTCGTCGGGCGCCGGGGCGGGGGCGGTGGTGCGGCCGCCGCCCGCAGGACCGCGACCAGCCGCCCGCGCGCGGCCTCGCGGTTGGCCAGCTGCGCGCGGTGCTCGCCGGCCGTGATCGTGAGCACCCCGTCGACCAGGCGCGACCGCAGCCGCTCCAGCAGCCGTGGTCGCAGGTCGTCCGGGACGGACGGGGAGCGGGCCACGTCGAAGGACAGCTCGACCCGCGAGTCCGTGGTGTTCACGCCCTGGCCACCGGGCCCGGACGAGCGCGAGAAGCGTTCCCGCAGCTCGGCGGCCGGGATCACCAGCCGGCGGGAAACCTGCAGGTCAGAACCGGGGGTGGTCACCGGCCAGCACCGCGCCCGGGGCGTCGGCGTCCTCGGTCGTGCGGACCTCGCCCAGCACCCACGCCGGCACGTGCCGCGCGGTCAGCACGGCCAGGGCCCGGTCGACGTCCTCGGACCCCACCACCGCGACCATGCCGACGCCCATGTTGAACGTCTTCTCCATCTCGGCCCGCTCGACCTTGCCGCGCTGCTGGATCAGCGCGAACACCGGCGCCGGCGTCCACGTGCTGCGCTCCAGCTCGGCACGCAGCCCGGCCGGGATCACCCGCGCCAGGTTCGCCTCCAGCCCGCCGCCGGTGATGTGCGCGAACGTGCGCACGTCGGCTTCGGCGGCCAGCGCCAGGCAGTCCTTGGCGTAGATCCGGGTCGGCTCGAGCATCTCCTCGCCGAGGGTGCGGCCGAACTCCTCGACGTGCCCCTCCAGCGGCATCCGCGCGATCTCCAGCAGCACGTGCCGGGCCAGCGAGTAGCCGTTGGAGTGCAGCCCGGACGCGCCCATGCCGATGACCACGTCACCCGGGCGGACCCGCTCCGGCCCGAGCACCTCGGACGCCTCGACCACGCCCACCCCGGTGGCCGAGATGTCGTAGTCGTGCTCGCCCATCAGGCCCGGGTGCTCGGCGGTCTCCCCGCCCAGCAGCGCGCAACCCGCCTGCACACAGCCCTCGGCGATGCCCGCGACCAGCGCGGCGATCTTCTCCGGCACGACCCGGCCGACGGCGATGTAGTCCTGCAGGAACAGCGGCTCGGCGCCGGTGACCACCAGGTCGTCCACGACCATCGCGACGAGATCGATGCCGACCGTGTCGTGCTTGTCGAGCGCCTGCGCGACCGCGATCTTCGTGCCCACCCCGTCGGTCGAAGAAGCGAGCACCGGCTCCTTCCACCGGTCGAGCTTGAGCGAGAACAACCCGGCGAACCCGCCGACCCCGCCCAGCACCTCGGGCCTGCTCGCGCGCTCGGCGTGCGGCTTCAGCAGCTCGACTGCCTGGTCACCGGCTTCGATGTCGACGCCGGCTGCGGCATAGGTGGCGCTCGTGGACTCGCTCACGGCAAGCGGACTCCTGGACTCGACTGAACTCACGGACGCCGGACGGCATCCTCAGCACCGTACCCGGCCTGGGTGACGGTCCGGGCATCCGCCGGGTCCAGCCCCTCCAGCACGTACTTGCCGATGAGGGCGTCGTCGGGCAGCTCGATCGGGTACCGGCCGTCGAAGCAGGCCGTGCACAGCCGCGTCTTCGGCTGCTCGGACGCGGCGACCAGGCTGTCCAGCGACACGTAACCGAGCGAGTCGGCGCCGATCAGCCGCCGGATGCCCTCCAGGTCGGCCCCGTTGGCCACCAGCTCGGCGCGCGAGGCGAAGTCGATGCCGTAGAAGCACGGCCAGCGCACCGGCGGCGACGCGATCCGGACGTGCACCTCGACCGCGCCGGCCTCGCGCAGCATCCGCACCAGGGCGCGCTGCGTGTTGCCGCGGACGATCGAGTCGTCCACCACGACCAGCCGCTTCCCGCGGATCACGTCGCGCAGCGGGTTCAGCTTGAGGCGGATGCCCAGCTGCCGGATGGTCTGCGAGGGCTGGATGAAGGTGCGGCCGACGTAGCCGTTCTTGACCAGGCCCTGCCCGTACGGGATGCCGGAGGCCTGGGCGTAGCCGATCGCGGCGGGGGTGCCGGACTCCGGCACCGGGATCACCAGGTCCGCCTCGGCCGGGTGCTCGGCGGCGAGCCGCTTGCCGATCTCCACGCGGGTGGCGTGCACGCTGCGGCCGGCGATGGAGGTGTCCGGCCGGGCCAGGTAGACGTACTCGAAGATGCAGCCCTTGGGCTCCGGGCTGGCGAAGCGCGAGGACCGCAGGCCCTCGGCGTCGATCGCGATCAGCTCACCGGGCTCGACCTCGCGGACGAACGACGCGCCGACGATGTCCAGCGCCGCGGTCTCGCTCGCGACCACCCAGCCGCGCTCCAGCCTGCCGAGCACCAGCGGGCGCACGCCGTGCGGGTCGCGGGCCGCGTAGAGGGTGGACTCGTCGGCGAAGACCAGGCAGAACGCGCCGCGCAGGGTGGGCAGCAGCTCCAGGGCGGCCGCCTCGGTGCCCCGGTCCGCGGAGGCGTCCGCCAGCAGCCCGACGACCAGGTCGGAGTCGCTGGAGGAGCCGGTCAGCTCGCGGTGCGGCTTGAGTCCCGCGTCGAGGGTGCGGTCCCGCAGCTCGGCGGTGTTGACCAGGTTGCCGTTGTGGGCGAAGGAGATGCCGCTGCCGGTCGCCGTGTGGCGGAACATCGGCTGGGCGTTCTCCCAGGTCGAGGACCCGGTGGTGGAGTACCGGCAGTGCCCGACCGCGATGTGCCCCTGCAGCGAGGAGAGCACCTGCTCGTCGAACACCTGGCTGACCAGTCCGAGGTCCTTGAAGACCACGATCTGCTTGCCGTCCGAGACCGAGATGCCGGCGGCTTCTTGCCCACGGTGCTGGAGCGCGTACAGGCCGTAGTAGGCCATCTTGGCGACTTCTTCACCGGGGGCCCAGACGCCGAAGACACCGCACTCTTCTCGCGGCTCGCGTTCGGGCTGGTCGTCGGTGTGGTGGGAAACCACGAAAGTGCTCCCTGGAGACGAGGGCAGGCCTACTCAAGTGTAGGTCGTGGCCGATCGAAGTGACGCCCCGTGGTCAGTGGCGCTGGCCACTGACCACCGGGCGTCGACTCCCCCTCATGGGAGCGGCTCGGTCAGCTCGACGCGAGCCAGGTGGCGCGGCCGGTGCCGGTGGGCACCCAGCAGCCGCCGCGGGCGGGCGTCCCGTGCTCCGGGGCCGCGGTGGCGTCCGGCAGCGCGAGCAGCTGGTCCAGCACCGGCGTGGCGTCACCGGCGGTGCGCCACAGCACGGTCTTGGGCGCGAGGATGTCCTCCTCGTCGCCGGGCATCCGCGTGGCGACCACGTCGTCCTCGGCGTTGAGCCGGACGACGTCGATCACGGAGTCGTGGGCGCGGACGCCGACCACCGCGATCACGGCGCCCTTCGCGTCGCGCGGGTGCACGAACTGGTAGCCGCGGGAGATGAGGTCCTGGAGCCGGTCGTCGACGGTCTTGGCGTCAGTTGAGGACATCGTCGAACTCGCCGTCCTTCGCCCCCGCGACGAACGCAGCCAGTTCGGCGCGGGTGTAGATGAGCGCGGGTCCTTCGGGGAAGCGGGAGTTTCTGACGGCGATCTGGCCCGTGGGCAGCTGGGCGAACTCGACGCAGTTGCCGTTGGCGCCGCTGCGGGCGCTCTTGCGCCAGGAAGCGCCGGTGAGGGCGTCGGCGGGCATGCCGTTCACGATGTGCTCAGCCATACTTCCCCAACCTTCCGGGTCAGTGCATCTGCGTGGTGCAAATGCACGTGCACTGGCCTTGTGGCGATCAAGCTACCACTGGTGACTGCACGCGTAAATGCACGTGCATGGCCGAGGCTAATCCCAAATCGGAGCGTGAGTAACGGCGCGGGTAGAGTAATTCGATCGGGTGATGAAACCTGTCCTGGTTGGCCTTGTTCCGGCTACTCGTCGTCACCCATTTCGCCTAGAGCTCTTCCCGCTTCTTCACCAGCATCTGACGCGTCCGATCGGGTGTTTCCGCGTCCACGGCCAGGCGATCGAACGCGCGGCCGTAGACCTCCAGGTCCTCCGGCTTCTCCAGGTACTGCGCGCCGTTGAGGTGCTCGACGTAGGCGATGTTCGGCAGGTCCGGCTCGGCGAACTGCAGCAGCGAGAAGGCGCTTTCCGCGGCGAACCCGCTCATGTCGTACGGGATCACCTGGATCGTGATGTGGGGCATCTCGATCAGCTCCAGCAGGTGGTCGATCTGCTGCCGGAGCACGCCGGCGCCGCCGAACGGGCGTTCCAGCACGGCCTCGTCGAGGACGGCCCACAGCCGCGGCGGTTTCGGCCCGTTGAGCAGCTTCTGGCGGCGCATCCGCAGGCCCACCTTGCGCTCGACGCCCTCGTCCCGGCTGTCCGGGTCGCCGTGGCTGATCACCGCACGCGCGTAGCGCTCGGTCTGCAGCAGCCCGGGCACGAACATCAGCTCGTACGTGCGGATCCGGGAAGCCGCCTCCTCCAGACCGATGTAGTTGTCGAACCAGCTGGGGACGAGGTCGTTGTAGGGGTGCCACCAGCCGGGCTGGTTGGACTCCTTGACCATCTTGACGGCCCACTCCCGCTCGGCCGGGTCGTGCACGCCGTACATGGTCAGCAGGTCGGTGACGTCGCGTTCCTTGAAGCCGACGCGGCCCAGCTCCATGCGGCTGATCTTCGACTCGGACGCGCGGATCTCCCACGCCGCCTTGGCGCGGGTGATGCCCGACTTCTCGCGCAGGCGGCGGAGCTGGGTACCGAGGATCATCCGGCGGGCCGTCGGGCCGGTGGGCTGTTCGGAGCCGGGGAGGTCGATGGGAGCCATCAAGGACCCTTCCTCGCAGAAATCACCAGCCATCCAACTTACAGCGCGGTGTGCCGCAGTCAAGTGCGGTGTGCATTTACGGGCCGCGGTACGCCCCTTACCCTACGGGGGTCCGAAAATTTCATTCGTATTCGATATGCCCGGGAGACCGCGATGTCCGGTGCCACCGCTCCCTATCCGAGTGCAGTCCCCGTAGGTGTGGACCCGACCAGGGCGAGCATCGCGCGCGTGTACGACGCCGCGCTCAACGGCAAGGACAACTACGAGATCGACCGCCAGGTGCTGGCGCAGGTCCGCACCGTGGCGCCCCAGGTGAACGACCTCGCCTGGGCCAACCGCGACTTCCTGATCCGCTCCTGCCGCTTCCTGGCCATGCAGGCCCGCATCGACCAGTTCCTCGACCTCGGCTCCGGGCTGCCCACGGCGGAGAACACCCACCAGGTGGTGCAGCGGGTCAACCCCGAGGCCAAGGTGCTCTACGTCGACAACGACCCGGTGGTGCTCGCGCACGGCCGGGCGCTGCTCGAGGAGAACGAGAACACCCACTTCGTCGCGGCGGACATCTTCCAGCCCGAGCAGATCATCGAGCACCCGGAGATCCGCGACTTCCTCGACTTCGAGCGGCCCATCGCGCTGCTGCACGTCGGCACGTGGCACCACTACCTGGGCGACGACGGCGGCGAGAAGATGGCCACCTACATCGACGCCCTCGCGTCCGGCTCGTACGTGTCCATCGCGCACTTCTACAACCCGGGCACGCCGGAGCACGCGGAGCTGGCCGTCAAGATGGAGGAGAAGTTCATCCACAGCCCGATGGGCAGCGGCCGGTTCCGCTCCAGGGAGGAGATCCAGGCGCTGTTCCCGGGCCTGGAGATGGTCGAGCCGGGCCTGGTCCTGTGCGACGACTGGTGGCCGGACGGTCCGCGGCTCCAGCCGCTCAACCTCGTCCGCCAGTGCATCGCCGGCGGCGTGGGCCGCAAACCGTAAAACCCGTAAAACTACGACTGCGGCTTGCTTGGCGGTGCGGGTGGCGGAACCTCAGCCGCCCCCTCGCTGTGGGATCGCCTCCTCATGAATGCCAATTCACCACGTCGGCGCTGTCCTCGCGAGGAGACGGCTGAGAACCCGCGGCGGTGCGAGCTGCGTGCGGGGTTCTAGTGTCCTGAGTTATTAATTCGCGTGCAGTAGCGTGCGATGGAGTCAAGGATCTGGTCGGCGGTCTTGGTCCAGACGTAGGGCCGTGGTTCGTTGTTCCAGGTCTCGATCCATGCGCGGATGTCGCGATTGAGCGCGTGGAC